>DPJQ01000174.1:0-14942 GCA_003542935.1 Lachnospiraceae bacterium
AACAGCATATAGGGCATGGTGATCTTCCGGAAGATCTGGAACGGCTTCGCACCGTCCACCCGGGCGCTTTCCAGCTGATCCTCCGGCAAATTCATCAGCACACCGGTGGCGATCAGCATCTGGTAAGGCACGCCGATCCAGATATTGATCAGGATGATCATCACATGGGCCCAGCCCGGCGCGGACAGAAACGGGATATAACTGGTGGAAAACAGGCCCAGTCCCTTTAAGAATCCTGTCAGACCTATTTTTGCGCAGATCGTGTTGACAATGCCGCCGTTTGCAAAAAAGTTGCGCACCAGCAGCAGGGATACAAACTGAGGAACCGCAATCGTGGCGATGAACAACGTCCTCCACAGTTTCGGCAGCCTGGTCTTTTTGCTGTTCAGAAGCAGAGACAACAGGATACCGCCCACATAGGTGGTCAGCGTGGCAAACAATGCCCATACCAGCGTCCAGCCCAGCACACGCACGAAAGCGTAGCCAAAGGATACGGTCAGTCCGCCGCCGCCAAACAGGCTGATGAAGTTATTGAGGCCCACCCAGGAAAACAGGCTTCCCGGCGGCATATGGTTCTGGTCATAGTTCGTGAAAGCCACCAGGATCAACAGCAGGATCGGGATGACCGTAAAGATCACGATTCCCAGGACGGGAAGCGTCAGCAGAGCGACATGAAATTTTTCTTCCTTATAGAATACCAGTTCTTCGCGGAAGCTTTTGATATGTATCCCCGCCTCATCCATGAGCTGCAGACGATAAGCATTCACTACGTTGCGCATCCACACGGCCAGGGCCGTCAGCCAGACCACAAAGGAAAACAGCGAAAACAGCAGGATCTCAAAGGAATTATCATAATTGTTGAACTCATTTTTCATGGTCTCAACGTTGAAGCTCTTCTCCTGCATCACCGTGCCCAAAGAACCGAACTTCGGCACATATTCAAGGGCAAACATAAACGTAAAGAGGATCACCGCGATCTCGAACACAGTCATAAGCGCCGCTTTCACATACTGTTTGCGGCGGGCATAACCCGCGCCCATCCAAACCAGGGACAGCTTTACAAACAAATCACCCTTTGTCACTGCCTGGCCGAAACGGGAGAAAAAGCCGCCGCTCAGCCCGTCCATATAGTTACTCTTTTGCTTTGCCAAAAAAATCCCTCCCTTCTTTTTTCTTATTCCACAGCTGCCGTGACGCCCTCGACCAGTGAATCCAAAGCCTCCTGGATGGCCGCGTCGTCATCGGCCCGCAGCGTTCCCTGGGATACGATCTCACCGAATGTCTTGGCCGGATCCCAGTATTTTCCGCCGACCTTCTGTACCACGCCGTACTCGGACTGCTCGATCAGCGCCGCGATGGCAAAATTGGCTTTCACCTCGTCCGTCTCCACCGCTTTTAAGTTGGTCGGGCCGGTCTGGCGCTCCTCGAAACGGGCCAGCTGGGCATCCTCGTTGGTCAGAAACTCCGCCAGGAGCACCGCCCAGCCGATATTTTCCGAGTATTCATTCACGCCCACAAACTTATAGCCGAAAGCCGACTTCATGGGCACCCGCGCACCGTCCACCGTATAATCCGGAAGGCGTATGGCCGAATATCCCTCTCCGAAAGCCTCCTGGGCCGCCGCCACATCCCAGGAACCGGACACTACGGCGCAGAGCTTCCCCGACGCGATCTGGTTCGCCACATCGCCGTCGGCAATGGACATGAAAGCCGGGTGGGAAGCAATATTCAGCATGGCTTTTGTCACCTGCACGCCGGTATAGCCCTCCGGGCTGGCGCCGTTCCAGTCGATGGCCGTGGTGCCGTCCGCGTTCAGATCCGTGGTAAAACCGGCGCCATAGAAAAATGCCGCGTCATACCAGCCGGAAGCCAACACCATGCCCACCTTCTTTCCCGCCGACTCCGCGTCCGCCAGCAGGGTATCCCAGCACTGGGCGTCCTCCGGCGAGACCACCGAGGAATCGTAGAACATGATGTAGCTGTTATCCCCGGCCATGGGGAAGGCATACGTCTTGCCGTCCACTGTGGCCGCCTCCACCGAGGATTCACTGTTGGCCTCCCGGATCTCATCCATGGTCTTCTGGGGATAGCGTTTTAAGGCCTCCTCGTACTCGTCCAGGTTCGCCAGGGCTCCCGCGTTGACCAGGTCATAGATCTGGTCGCTGGCAAAGGCAAACACGTCCGCGCCGGCCTCGATATCCGTCAGCAGCGTATCCTTGGCCGTGGATTCTGACTCAACGCCCAGGGCGATGTCAAAATCCACATCGGGATAGGTTTCCTCAAACTGTCCGATCAGCCTGGACAGGAGTGCCTGGTCCTCCTCCGCCCCCCATACCCGCAGCGAAACCGTCTCCTGGCCGCCGCCCTCACCGCCGCAGCCGGCCAGGCCCGCAGCCATCACAACCGCCAGGCCCGCAGCCCATACTTTGTTGCGCTTCATTGATTTTTCCCTCCTTTTTTCTTTTTGTGCGCGTTTGCGCAATCGGTTGTTCGCATTTTTTAGTATAATATGGAACTGTTTTGTTGTCAATTATGGAAATTTCCCATTTATATTCGCTTTATCCATCATTCTGCCCAAAATACCGCAGAATTAGTTGCGCATATTGCGCAAAGTCCACATGGCTTTGGATACAGAAAAACCGCCTGCCTTTCCGCAAACGGTCCTGTAAACGTCAAATCAATTTTATCCCGTCCCGCCCTAAATCCGGACGCCATTACTTTTGAAATGCCATTTCCGGTTTTCATGCATGGCGGGGCACCAACACGGCGCATATAGTTTTACTGAGTGGATTCCCGAAGGATCACCTGATAATTCATGGGAAACAGATCGTCCCGCAATTCTTCCCCCAGCATCCCCAGTATCTCCATACAGGCATTCCTCCCCAAGCCCTTCGTATCGAACCGGATACTGGTCACCGGCGGAAGATTGCTCTCCAACTGGCTGCCGTCGTACATGCTGGCCAGCTTCATCCGGGCCGGAACCGCAATACCCTTTTCACGCAGACAGCTCAAAATCAACGCACAGACCATCTCATCCATACAGACAATGCCGTCGCACTCCGCCAGCATGATCTGATCAGCCACCCGCACGGCTTTCCGGTAATCCTCCACTTCCATAAACAGCAGGGCCGGATCCGGGTGAAAACCTTTCTCCTGATGGGCATCATTGAAGCCGCGTTTGCGGCTCCGGTTTACGTAATGGCTCGCATTTCCTCCCACCAACGCCAGGCGCCGTAAACCTTTCATCAGCAAAAAATCGGTCAGCTCCCGGCTGGCCTCTCTGTTCGGGTTATCTATGGACGTCACCTCCGGGTCATCGGAAGGACCGATCACCACAAAAGGCATCCTGCTTTTTTTCAAAAACTCCACATGGCCGGAATTCATCACGGTACGGGTCAGAATGATGCCATCCACCTTATGGTTATCCACCAGCCTCTGAAGCTGGGCCCGCCCGTCTTCCCGGGTAACTACGAAAAGAATGTCGTAATTGTAGCGATAGGCTTCCTGGCAGATCCCGTCGATACAGTCCCTGAAAAATGGCATACCGCTGTACTCCCCGGGAATTACAAGTCCCAGATTGTAGGTCTTGCTCCTGGCCAGGCCCTGGGCCACCCTGTTGGGCCGGTACTCATGCTCCTCCACAAAAGCTCTGACGCGCTCCACCGTATCCTTTCCTATACGTCCCTTTCCCGAAAGGGCCCGGGAAACCGTGGTCTTGCTGACCCCCAGCTCCCGGGCAATATCGTCAATTGTATATTTTTTTCTTTCCTGTGCCATATCCCGTTTCCGCCTGTCATCCTGCTTTTTGCTTTTCTAAATATCGATCCACAGCCCTTTTGGTTTCTTCCGCCGCTTCCCAACAAATCTGCACATCTTCCGCATTCACAAAAAAGGATTCATCCCCGGGATAGCGGGCCGAAAAATAATATCCGTCCGCCAGCATAACCTTTTTCCTGTCAAGGGAAAAATCCGGCAGATACTGTTCCAAAAACCGGAGGATCCGTTTGAGGGAATGCGTTTTTAATACCGCCGTGCAATCCACTGAAGTGCAAAACACCACAATTAAGTGCTTTAAAAATTTCTCACAAATATTCTGCGCAATGCTCGTCATGGCGTTATTCGTTCGGCACATCTCCACATTTGCTTTTAAAAACTGATAATCGTCATAAGCGAAGGAATAGTAGCTTATTTCTTCCACAGAAGCACCCCGTCCTTTCTTAAATTTGCGGAAAATGGATCCTGTCTCTTTTTCCAGCTATCTCCGTGAACAAATTTCAATTCCACTTCCGGCTGATCCATATCCTCCGGCGTAACGGCAATCCGCATACTTCTGCCGATCTGAGGCGTAAAACGATGGTTGTATTGAACCAGCAAATCTACATCACTGTCATATCTCTGGGTTCCCCTGGCACAGCTCCCATACAGATAGAGCGCTTCCATATATTCCCTGTAGGGAGCTCCGGACAATATTTCCAAAGCCCTGGCACAGACTTTTTCGTGCCGGGACATTTCCTGCCCCTTCTTCATCATCTCCAATTCTTTCCTACACCTGTCCTTTCCCCAGAATCTGATACTTCAAAATATCCTTCGCCAGAGCCAGCCCCTCCCGGACAAGATAGTGGAGCTGCATGACCGTGTGGGACGGCCCCGCAATGCCATGAGCATCGGCAAATCCGGCGCATTTTGCCAGCATCGTCCCCCGGTAGACATGGAAATTGTTGGTGACGATGCCGACCGATACCCGGTTCGTACCGATCTTTGCCCGGCTGTTGACCATATTTTCCCAGGTATCCGTGGACACGTCCTCCCGGATCAGCCGGTTCCCGTCAATCCCCTTCTCCGTCAGCCAGTCATACATGGCCTGGGCTTCCGACAGATTCTCTCCAGGGCCCTGTCCGCCGGAGAGCACCGCCACGGTACGGGGATTTTCCTCAAGATATGCCTGGGCCGCCTCAAGACGGTTTGCCAGAGCGATACTCACCCTGTCCCCCCGCACCTGGGCGCCGAGGACAATGATATAATCCAGATCCTTCGGCCCCCTGGCAAACATGCCGGAGACAATAAGCCCCTCCATAACCGCAAAAAGCAGCACCCCTGCCAGCACCAGACAGGTCAGAGCCACCTTGATCCACTGGGGCAGATGGATGGCTGTTCTCCCCCTGCGCTCCATATGAACGAGCAACGCCAACAGCACAAAGACCACACCGGCCGCCGGCCAGATCCCCAGATACGACGCGCCAAAGCCCGCATAGAGCCCACAGACCAGAAAATAGAGGAAACAAAATCCCCCGGCTATCCACAACAGTATTTCTATCATTGCTCCTATGTCCCTTCCCGCAACCTGCGCAACGCACGAACCTCCCTAATATAAAATACGCAGAATTGCCGAACCGTTCTCATAATTTTCATCTTTCAGTCTGATTATACCCCCTGCCCTGCACATTGCGCAAGAAGTTTCAAGAATACTGCGCCCGAGCCACATACCTCCTTGACGGTTTCACCGACAGCGTTACTGCCAGAATAGCCAGAGTCGTTATACCCAGGCTGACCGGGTACACCTGCATGACCGTCGCGAAGGACGGCGTCTGCCGGAACACTGTGAAGATCCATGTAAGCCGTACGCCGCAGATCCCGATCACCGCACAGGCTGCAGGGATAAAAGAAACGCCAAAGCCCCTCAGATAGCCCGACAGTCCCTCCTGGGCGAAACTGAACAGATAGGCAACAAACATGTATCCCAGCCGGATCCGCCCCGCTGCGATTACGTCCGGATCTGTATTAAATATACTGAGCAGCGGATGATTGAACAGCAGGATCAGCCCGCTGGCCGCCGCAGTACTCAACAGGCTCTGCAGCAGGCAGAGCTTCAATACTTTCCGGCAACGATCCCCTTTTCCGGCCCCATAATTCTGGCCGACAAATGTCGTACACGCCTGGCCGAAAGAATTCATGATATAATATGAAAAAATTTCCAGATTGTAGGCTGCCGAAGATGCCGCCATGACTGTCGTTCCCAGGCTGTTGACGGCTGACTGAATAATGATATTGGCAAACGAAAAGATCATGCCCTGTATACCGGCGGGGATCCCGATTTTCAGGATCTGCCCCAGCACATCCCCGTGTACCCGCAGCTTCCGGGGATTGATCCGGATTGCCAGCTCCGTCCTCGTCAATGCCAGAAACAGGATTGCCGCGCTGACAAGATTGGAAAGCACCGTCGCAGTCGCCACGCCATCCACATCCATGCCCAGCCCCAGAACAAAGAACAGGTTGAGGATAACGTTCAGGACGCCGGAGACCACCAGGGCGGCCAGCGGCGTCTGGGTGTTTCCGCAGCTCCGAAAAATTGCCGCTTCAAAGTTATAGAGCAGGATCACCGGCATACCGGCCAGATAGATCCGCAGGTATTTCACTGCCAGGGGATATACCTCTCCCGGAACATCCAGCATTTTTATCACCTCAGGAGCCAGAAACTCACCCAGCGCCGTGAGAAATATGCCCCCGAGCAGGGCGACAACCACTGACGTATGCACTGCCTTTGAGATATTCTCTTCATTTCTCTGGCCGATGGATCTCGCAATGATGACGTTGCTCCCCAGAGAAATCCCCACAAAAAGATTGACCAGCAGACCGATGACCGATGCATTGCTTCCCACCGCCGCCATGGCCTCCTTGCCGGCAAACTGTCCGACCACCGCCAGATCCGCCGCATTAAACAGCTGCTGCAAAATACCCGTCAAGGCAAGCGGTATCGTGTACCGGATAATCTTATCCCCCAGCGATCCGTTTACCATGTCCATACGGTTTCCCATGTAAATCCCTTCTTTCTCCAACCTTCTATATTACTGTCCGGCCCCGGTGGAACCGGTTTAATCTCTACTTATAGCACAAAAAGCGACCGGTTTCAATATGTTTGGGAAAAGTCAGCGTGGCCGGCTGTACGGAAGGAACATTCCCCGATCAAAAAAAGATCCCGGGATGCTGTCTGCCTTCTTCCCGGAATCCTTTTTCTCAAACTATTTCAATCCCCGCAGCGCCTTTGCCAGACGCATTTTAGCGGCCTTCGCCTTGACAATATAACGGCTGGCATACAGAAGCCCTGTCAACAGGGTGCCCATGACAAATCCAAGAGCCGCATTCACAATAGCCTCATAGGGCTGCACATACGCCAGTCCCATCATATCCACCCCCGCGTAGATTACCATTCCGACAATGGCCACAATGAACATGGCGCACATCCTTTTCGAGAAAAAGCTTTTCTCCACATTGTTGTAATCGGCAATTTTGAGCATAAGCTCTTCCGTCTTTTTATCCATGTTGTCATCCTTCCTTTCTCCGTCTAATATTTCCCCGATCTCTACCTCATAATATTTTGCCAGTTCAATGAGCAGATCAAAATCGGGCATCGTCACACCATTTTCCCATCGGGAAATACTTCGATTGGATACTCCCAGCCTTTCGGCAAGCTCCGCCTGTGTCAGATCTTTTTCACTGCGCAGTACCTTTAAGAAACGGCCAACCTTCTGCTGATCCATATGCTTTTTCCTCCTTTCGCCTTCCAGAGTAACATTTTTCTCCCGGATCGTACAGGACACAGGCTGAGAACTGCTCTTTTTATAAAAAATACTGTCCGGCCCGAAAATTTCTTTCCGACCGAACAGCATTTCTTTAAATCATCCGAATCCGCCATTGACGAAATATAACCTGTCACCTACAATATACAAAAGACGATCAGATCGCGAGGTACTGTTATGGATATCCGTACGCTGCATTACTTCATTCAGGCGGCCAAAACTCTGAATTTCACCAAAGCCGCCAAAGAGTGCTATATCTCCCAGACCGCCATGAGCCTTGCCGTTTCCAAGCTGGAGGACGAAGTGGGCTGCAAGCTTTTCGACCGCAGCGGACGCCGGATCCGGCTGACTGCTGCGGGCATGGAATTTTATGAATGGGCGGTACATACGGTGGACAGCTACACACGGATCACAAAAGCCCAGTCGACGGATCAGCCGGATTCCCGGCTCACCATAGGGTTTTCAAATGTCTACGACGCCCTGTCCCTTCTTCCCCGGCTGCGCGAATTCAAAAAAATTTCTCCCCATGTGATCATTGAACAGCGTATTCTGTCGATCCGCGCCATGCCCGACGCCCTTGCCGGCCGTAAGGTAGACGCCATCGTCATCCCCCCGTATTTTTATGAAAATGATCCTTCCGTAAATCTCTGTATCCTGGGAACATTTCCCATGAGACTTGTCGTAAGCGAAGAGCATGAACTTGCCGCAAACAGGTCCGTATCTATCAAAAGGCTGCGCGGTTATCCCTGTGCAATCCTCACTTATGCCAATATGCAGCAATGCGAATATACATTTTCCAAGCACATGGAATGGGAGGGCATCCAGTTCGCCAGCATCACCCAGCTGGAATCCATAGAGGAAGTATTTCTCTATATCCTTAACAATGATGCCGTCGCTTTCCTGCCGGATGCCTACCGGGGACTTCTTCCCCGCGGGCTCGTTTCCCTGTCCATCAACCGATGCAGCATGAATATCCCCTTTGCCTTCTGCTCCCTCAAGGACAGCGGCAACCTGCCGGTACTAAACAAATTTCTGGCATTACTGCAGTAAACCTGCATGCGCTGCAGCGGCGCTCCGCACGGTAAGTTCCTATCCCTCTTTGGCGGCTGCTTTCATCTTTTCAATCTGCGCCATGGGGTCGTACTGCTCGATATCTTTCACGACCCATTTGAGATACTCCGTGATTTCAAGATGCTGCGGGCACTGTTTCTCACAGCTCTTGCAGTTGACACAGGCGGAAGCCGGCCCATGCCCCTGTTCGATCAGGGAACCATAATACATGGCCTGTGTCATCACCTCATCCACCGGAAGCCGTTTCAGATCATTGTAGAGAGCAAAATAATCGGGGATCGCGATCTTCTTCGGACATTTCGGCTCACAGTAACGGCACTGTGTACAGGGAATCGGCGTCTTGGCATTCACAATCTCCACTACCTTTTCCAGAATCCTGTACTCTTCATCGTTCAGCGGTTTGAAATCCTCAAAGGTCGCCACATCGTCTTTCAGGAATTCTTCTGTGGGCATTCCGCACAGACAGACGCGCACACCCGGCAGACTGCCCACAAAACGGTACGCCCAGAAAGCGACCGATGCGTGCGGGTTGTACTCCTTCATCAGCTTCACCGCCTCATCCGGCAGGTTTGCGAGCGTTCCTCCCTTGCAGGACTCCATGACCACCACCGGCTTGTTGTACTTCATGGCCATCTCGTAAACCTCTTTGGAACGGATGGAGGGATTTGTCCAGTCCAGATAATTGATCTGCTCCATGACAAAATCGATCTCCGGATGCTCCGTCAGGATTTCCTCCAGAAATTCCGGTGAATCGTGGAGAGAAACGCCGAATTCGCGGAATTTTCCTTCCTCCCGCTTTTTCTTCAAAAACTCAAAAACGCCCCATTTTTTACAGCGCTCATAGGTATCCCTGGATACACAGTGTACCAGATAAAAGTCAAAATAATCCACATGGCATCTTCTCAGCTGTTCCTCGAAGATCGGTTCCATCTGATCGGCGGAATTCATCTGCTTCACCGGCATTTTCGTGGAGAGAAGGAAGGAATCTCTGGGGTACCGGTCCACAACCGCCTCCCCGTAGGCTCCCTCCGAGAGCTCCCCGTGATAAATATAAGCCGTGTCGAAATAATTGAATCCATGCTCCATAAAATAATCCACATTTTTTTTCAGCTGCTCCATATCAATGGACATCGGATTCATCGGATCCTTCACCGGAAGCCGCAGTCCACCCATTCCCATCCGTTTACCAAAATCAATTGCCATAGTGATACCTCCTGATTTTTATTTTAATGTTTGCAACTGTTCAATATCTTTACAGTTGCCACATAGAATCCGTTACTTTACAAATTTAATCATTCGGCAGAAAAAGAGAACATCCTGCCATAATGGCCATGCATGCTCCTGCAAGGAGGAAATACAGGGTATAGTTTGCCCCTGCGATCGGGGTAATGATATATGTAGGAATGATAACCGCCCCCAAAAGCTCCAGTGTACTCGTGACTCCTCCCGCCGTTCCTGCATAGGCCGGCCCAATCTCCTTGAGCTGCATGGGCATCGCCATGAATACGGGAAGCAGGGAGCCCATGCCGAACCCGCAGGCCATCAGCCCCAGAAACGCCGCAAATGTCGGAAGCATCCAGCTGGATGCCGCCGTGACCGCAGAAAGAGTTCCCAGAATAATGATAACCGCCTTTTTGTTTTTGCTCGCGGCGATCAGACGGGGCCCCGTAAATGTTCCGATCAGATTGCCGACCATCATGCCTGTTATGACCAGGCCTGCCGCCGCTTCGCTGACGCCCCTTGACTGCAGGGCCATCGGCACAAAGCTGCCCATCGCCGTATTACACCCGAGAATGCACATCATACAAAGTCCCAACACCCAGATATACCGGCATTTCAGAACAGCGCTTATGGAATCAGCCAGCGATATCGTCTGCTGTTCGGAGCCCGTTTCCGTATTTACCCGGTCGCCGTCCATCAATAAAAACCAGAGAACCAAAATCACCACTTCTCCCGCCGCGGCTACCAGCAGCGCCGTTTTAACGGAAGGAAACGCGGCGGTTGTCGCAGTGCCCAGGGTCATTCCGAACGTGCTTCCCATCATGACCATGCCCACCATCGTCCCGGTTTTTTCCGCCGCATAATATCGGCCCATGATTTTTGCGACATTCACATTCAGGAAAGTTGTTCCGACACCGGCCAGAATCATCGCCGCAAAAAAAGTCTCATAGCCTGACGCAAACGGACGGTAACAAAGGCCGACCGTCGCAATGGCCACCGCGACGCCGCAGACCTTCTTGATCCCGAATCTGTCCGATAAAATTCCGGCGACAATGCTCAACACGATTGCCGGAATCATCGGCGCGGAAAAAACACTGGAAAACTGAGTCGGTGAAAGATTCAGGCTTTCCATTACCCTTCCCGCAATCGGCGACAACTGGTATTGAAAATAATTTCCCACCAGCATCGCCAAGAACATGACGACAAATATAACCGTTCCTTTTTTCTTCATGATTTTTTCTTCCTTTCGTCCTAACGATTAGGTCAATCCTAACATTCTGCCGATTTAAATGTCAATAAAATCAATCTATCCATTAATAAATACTAATTATCCGATGATATTTCATTTGTTTTTATTAATCATACACAAAAAACTTTTGACCTCGCCACCAGGGAGATGATAGGATGATCTCACCATTACGAAACAGGAGGATCCATCAATGAAAGATATGCTTAAAGGAAAAGTCGCCATCATCGGCGGCGGAACCAGCGGTATGGGAGAAGCCACCGCGAAATATTTCGCCCGGGAAGGCGCGGCTGTGATCATCGGCGGAACCAATCCGAAAAAGGGAGAACGGGTCATCAACGCGATCACGGAAGAAGGCGGTACGGCCAGATACTATGCGCCTCTTAATGTAGCAAACATGGAAGACTGCCTGCACATTGCGGAGAAAACGCTTGAAGAATTCGGCAAAATTGATATCCTCGTCAATTATGCCGGAAAAAGCTATGACGGTGTTCCGGGATTGACACCGGAAGAAAAGTTCAATATCACAATCGACGTAAATCTGAAAGGTACTTATAACATCGTTAACGCTGTTGTTCCCCATATGAAAGAACGCAAAGCCGGAAATATCATTCTCTGCTCTTCCAACGGCGCGTTTAATCCGACCACGCCGGCCTACGATTATCATATGGCCAAAGGCGGCTGTGAATCTCTGACCGTAAACCTCGCCATGGATCTGGCGCCGCTGGGCATACGCGTAAACTGCATCAATCCCGGCCCGATCATCACGCCGTTCTGGGATGAACTGTTCTCCCCGGAAGAAGCAGACGCCAGAAAAGCTACCTTTGACCAGATCGCAAACAAAGAGGTTCCGCTAAACAGAATGGGAACCCCGGAGGATATCGCCGGTGTAGCGCTGTTTTTCGCTTCCGATCTTTCCGCTTACGTAACCGGGCTCCGCATGTATGTGGGCGGAGGCATCGGCTACGTATATGCCCATGGTCAGTCCGCCATCCTGGGAAATGTTCCGATTCACGAATAAGTATTTTTCCCGGCCGGATACCATCCTCCTTTCCATCTCAGCAGCCATGCCGGGTTGAGGATGGCCAGTACGATGGCAAGGAAGTTAAGCCCCATAGAAAAGCTGAGATTCCCCTTGATCGTCAGCATCATCCTCCTGGAGAGTGCCAGGAGGTGGGGCAGCTCCCTGATCTCATTGTACTGACCTCAAATCCTGATCATTGTATTTTGCTATTCACAGCTGTTTTTTATTGAAAAGCCGCATAGCAATCAGCAATCCGAAAACGGATTAAACAACGGAAATGAACGCAGGTACCACAAATTCTGCCGGAGCGGCTTCGCCGGAAATCAGATCCACATTTTTTGAGGTTAAAATAAACGGATTAAATTTAGCAATCGGCTCTACTATTCCGAGCAAAGATATCAGGGCAACCATACCGCCCGTAAAAAGTATGCTCGTGAAGGTCTGCTTAAATATAACACACCCAATCATCAAAATACTCAAATACAAAAAGCCGGCGATCCAAAGCGAAAACGCGGCCAGGGCAACATTTGAAAGGTTTGTATCATTCCATAAAAGTACCGTGTAGCCATATGCCGCGGCGTATCCACTCCAATAGCTGATTGTCATAAGCACGGCTGCCGCCGTATATTTCGCAAGAATGACGGCTTTACGGGATAATCCCTTAGTAACCATTAAAACCAATGTCCCTTTGGAATATTCATTTGACAGACAGCTCCCAAACAGGATGATAAACGCACTGAATCCGACACCGGAAATATTTTTATAAAACTGTTTCCAGGCATCCAGGGCGGACGGTTCGGAAGTCATTTCCATATCTGCGGCTAAAGCCGATAAAATCTCCGGTGTAAATTTCGCAAGAAACGCGCTCATAATACCGAAAACCAGAAAGACCGCGAACAGAATGAAGAAACGATAATTCTTCATATTTTCCGTAAATTCTTTTTTCAAAAAGGCAATATATCCGCTCATTTCACCACCTCCAAAAACAGGCTTTCAAGGGACGGCTCCATAAGCTCTATTTTTACGGGGCAGATCCCTGTTTCCGCAAGAACACGAAACAAGGACTTTTGCGCCTGAGCCATATTCCGGCTGTGGAGGATGAGTTCCCTGTTATTTTCTTCGGCATGAAGCAGTAACGGCTCCGTGGGCTTCTGCTTTTTGAAAATTTTTCAAGCATTTCTTCCATGTTGCCACTGATATGAAAAGCAAGCGCGTATGTCTTTTCTACCGTACCTCGTACCTGCGTTTCTTCTGCCACCCGTAAAATGCCGTCGCTCAACATTTTTTTAAATGCCGGTACAGAGTGGCCTGAGGAATGTCGTGATAAATATCAGCTAAATATTTCGCGGTCGCTTTCCCCCGTGCATGTATTTCAAGCAGCAATTTGCACTTTACCGGATTAGTAATACAATCCATAAGTTGATCGGTCATTCTTTCCTCTTTCCTGACGCAGTCTGCCGCGTCACCAGGTTATACCCAAATAATACCGCTCCGCTATTTCACATTTGCAAAGCGTTCCACTGCTTTTATCCTGCCTCCGTATACCATATAGGGTACAGGTACATTATACGTATATGACGCCAATCAGTAAAGAATCATTCCTGTTTTTTCATATACCGACACATGACCGGCCGTTACTGTTCATTCCGTGATCTATGACCGTCTATCTCCCAAAATCAACCACCCATGGCAAATCGGTTGAACGCCAATTATTTTTTTCATATAATAGCATCACAAAAGAAGGGAGGTGAATTCATGCAGGTGGAAATCAAGATTGAGGTTTCCTGCACAGAACCCAGAGTGATCATAGAAACCGCCGCCATGACGGAGGAAATCCATACCCTCCTGCGAAAGCTGTCTGACGACATGCCTCAGCTTATTTCCGGCAGCAGGGATGACAAAATCGAGGTGCTGGATCCGGCGGATCTGATACGAATCTACACCGGTGCCGGAAAAGTATTCGCCGTGACAGACAGCGGCGAATATACTCTGCGCCTTCGGCTGTACGAACTGGAGGAACGACTGGATTCCCGCCGGTTTGTCCGTATCTCCCACTCGGAAATCATCAATCTGAAAAAAGTCAGCCATTTTGACCTGAGTTTTACGGGAACCATCTGTGTCAAACTTTCTGACGGGTCAACGGCCTATGTTTCCAGACGCTATGTTTCCAAAATCAAAAAAATATTAGGTATATGAGGTGATGAATATGATAAAGAAAATAATTTTGCGGGGACTGCTGGGATTTCCGATCGGTATTGCCATCGGCTATGTGATCACAATCGTCATATCACTGATATGGGCGCAGGGATATTACTCGCCCTGTGTACCTGAACTGGCCACCGCCATGGGAAATGAAATTTATGCCGTAACTTTGCAGGCCTTCCTCTGCGGACTGCTGGGAGCGGGCTGTTCCGCAGGCTCTGTCGTATGGGAAACGGAGCGCTGGAGCATAGTGGTACAGACAGGCGTTTACTTTCTGATCATCTCCGTAATCATGATGCCGATCGCCTACTTCATGTACTGGATGGAGCACAGCCTCATGGGATGTTTAAGCTATTTCGGGATATTCGCATTGATCTTTGCCATCATATGGGTCATAGAATATCTGGTGGGCAAACGGAATATCCGGGAAATAAATGCCCGTCTTTCTAAAACAAAATAATGCAGAAAACCCCGTAAAAAATGAACGGCACTGTTTCAGGCAACAGGCCGTTCATTTCTGTTTATCCGCAAAGACATATATCATGCAGTCTTGTCCATCTTTCATCTGCCGCAGCACTTCTTATATTTCTTGCCGCTGCCGCAG
>DPJQ01000174.1:15214-16466 GCA_003542935.1 Lachnospiraceae bacterium
TTTCTTGCCGCTGCCGCAGGGACATGGATCATTCCGCCCGATCTTTTTAGGCTTCACTATCGTACCGGATTTCTTCTGCTCCAGATACAGCTCTTTCTGCTTCTCCGGCGTAAAGATATCATTCCACATCGGCAGCTCGTAGAGCCACTCCGCCTTGGCATCCACCATATTTTTATACAGCAGCTCCTTGTCAAAGGCAAGGCTGACCCGGGTATCCTCCTCCATCTCCTCAATGGGGTTCGGAACCTTGAGGCTGTCGTTGATACCGTCCAGAAATCCGGTCATGGTAAACACACTGATCCCATATTTCTCCGCCAGCTCCTTGACCGTTCCCGCAACCTCCTCATCCGGGTTCGTCAAAAGCTGCTCATAAATCCCCTTCTCCACCAGGAAATAATCCTGCCAGAATTTCTGTAATCTTTTCTGATCCTCATTCTGATCATACGCCTTATCGCGCCATTCCTGTAATAAACTCATTATACTACCACCTTTTCAGTTAAATTTCTCTTTTGCGGACAATTTGCGTCACTCCCTGAAGCCCAAACTGTCCATCGCTATTCAGCAAGACCTATTATAAACGATATATACCACGAATGCAATCTCAATCTTTCAAGGCAAACGCCCTATTTCAGCTCCCACCATTACCCCCTGTCCGGCCCCTTCTCTTAAACCATCTTTTTTGCAGCCTCTCCCACGGTACTGACCGGAATCAGCTCAATTCCGTCCACCCCTCTAAGAGAAGGCATACACACACCCGGCAAGATCACCTTATGAAACCCCAGCTTCCGCGCCTCCAGGACCCGCTGCTCCGCCATGCTGACCGCGCGCACCTCGCCGCTCAGCCCTACTTCACCGAAAGCAAGTACATCCTCAGGTATGGCTCTGTCTCGAAAACTGGATAAAATGGCCAACACAATCCCCAGGTCAATAGCCGGTTCCGTCATACGGATACCGCCGGCAATATTGACATAGGCATCACAGGCCGACAGATTAATCCCCAACCGCTTCTCCAACACTGCCATCAATAAATTCACTCTGTTGAAATCCGTGCCCGCTGCAGTCCTCCGTGGGATACCGAAATTGCTGTGACAGACCAGAGCCTGTATCTCCAGCAGAATCGGCCTTGTCCCTTCCATGGAGCAGGCGACCACGGATCCGGAGGCGCCCTGGGGCTTACCGCTCAACATATATTCGGAAGGATTCTCCACCTCCACCAGCCCCTCGCCCCGCATCTCAAAGACGCCGATCTCGT
>DPJQ01000174.1:16751-17169 GCA_003542935.1 Lachnospiraceae bacterium
GCACCGTATCCACCATATGCTCCAACACCCGGGGACCGGCTACATTGCCCTCCTTGGTCACATGGCCCACAAGAAAAATAGAGATATTCAGCCCCTTGGCAATCTGCAGGAAAACACCCGTAGCCTCCCTCACCTGGGACACGCTGCCCGGGGCCGAAGTCACATCCTCATTATACATGGTTTGGATGGAGTCGATGATCACTACCTCCGGTTTCGACCTCTCGATCACCTGACGGATATCCCCCAGGTTCGTCTCGCACAGCAGTGTCAGCCTCGGAGAAAACTCCCCGATCCGGGCCGCCCGGAGCTTGATCTGTCTGAGGGACTCCTCGCCGGATATATACAGCACCTGACAACCTTCCCCTGCCAGATTACGGCACACTTGCAAGAGCAGAGTGGATTTCCCGATACCGGGATC
>DPJQ01000174.1:17497-18038 GCA_003542935.1 Lachnospiraceae bacterium
GATACCGGGATCACCGCCCACCAGCATCAGAGAACCCCTGACGATCCCGCCCCCCAACACCCGGTCCAGTTCCCGGATACCGGAAGTCATCCGCTGTTCCTCCCTGGTCTCGATCTCGGCAATAGACACCGGCCGGAGCGATTTACCGCTTCCGTGGACGCTTCCACCTCCCGTCTTTGCGGGAACCACAGATTCTTCCACCAGCGTATTCCAGGCCCGGCAGCCCGGACACTGGCCCTGCCATTTGGCGGATTCATAGCCGCATTCCTGACAGAAATATACAATTTTCTTTGCTTTTGCCATCGCTTGCCATCCTCCGAACCCCGACACGGCAGCCAGCCTTTACTTTTCTGCCTGTTTCTCCTCTTCGTCTGCTTCTTTTACATGAAAAACAATCTTATCCTTTTTCAGCCCCACTGTCACCTGGGCGCCGCGGGATATCCGTCCGGCCAAAAGTTCTTCCGCCATGGCGTCTTCCAGTTGCCGCTGGATTTCCCGTTTCAGAGGTCTGGCCCCGTATTTACTGTCCGAAACACTCTTT
>DPJQ01000174.1:18243-18657 GCA_003542935.1 Lachnospiraceae bacterium
CTGTCCGAAACACTCTTTGCCAGATATTCTTTCACATTCGTCCGGACAGACAGGTCTATATCCATCTGTTTTTTACAGCGTTTCTCAAAATTGCGGAGTAAGAGATTTACGATCTGTTTCATCTCATCTTCAGACAGAGGATGGAATACCAGAATGTTGTCGATCCTGTTCAGAAATTCCGGCCGGTAAGTCCGTTTGACCTCATCCATCACACGGGATTTCATATACTCATAATCTTTTTTCTCGTCAGCCGAAGCATCAAAGCCCAATCGCTTCGGCTCCTGGATAAGCTGGGCTCCGCTGTTGGATGTCATGATGATGCAAGTCTGCTTAAAATCCACTTTCCGTCCCTGAGAATCCGTAATATGCCCGTCGTCCAGCACATGCAGAAGGATATTGAACACATCGGGATGG
>DPJQ01000174.1:18666-22277 GCA_003542935.1 Lachnospiraceae bacterium
GATATTTTCCTTTGTCAACGGCTTGAACAGGATCTGTTCATCCAGACGGTTCAAAAATTCCGGTCTGAAATGCGCCCTCAGCTCCTCCATCACGGCGTTTTCGCTCTCCTTGCTGATGCTGCCGTCCTCCTGGATCCCTTCCAGAAGATACTGCGCGCCGATATTGGACGTCATGATCAGGATCGTATTCTTAAAGTCCACGGTCCGCCCCTGGGAGTCCGTGATCCGCCCGTCGTCCAGCACCTGCAGCAGCACATTGAACACATCGGGATGGGCTTTCTCTATCTCATCAAAGAGAATCACACTGTAGGGATTTCTGCGCACCTTCTCACTGAGCTGCCCTCCCTCTTCGTGGCCCACATAGCCCGGCGGCGAACCGATCAGTTTCGACACGCTGTGTTTCTCCATATACTCCGACATATCCACACGGATCATGGCTTTTTCCGAACCAAATACTGCCTCCGCCACGGCTTTGGAAAGCTCCGTCTTGCCCACACCGGTGGGCCCCAGAAACATAAAAGAACCGATGGGACGGCTGGGATCTTTCAGACCGGCACGTCCACGGCGGATGGCCTTTGACACGGCATCCACGGCCTCTGCCTGTCCGATTACACGCTTGTGCAGGATTTTTTCCATACGGAGCAGACGCTTGGACTCTTCCTCGGTGATCTGCCGCACCGGTATTTTCGTCCAGTCGGACACAACCTCCGCCACGTGCTCGGCGTCCACGATCAGACGATTGCCGGAAACGCTGCGGGCATAGCGTTTCTGCATTTTCTGCATGGCTTCCCGCGCTTCCTTCTCCTCGGCCTGGATATCACGGGCCAGCTCATAGTCGTCCCGGATAATCGCCTCCTCTTTCTCCCCGGCCAGGCGCTGCAGCTCCTGCTCAGCCTCCTTGAGCCCTTTGGGAATCTTTGCACCGCTGAGGCGTACCTTAGATGCAGCTTCATCCACCAGGTCAATGGCCTTGTCCGGCAGAAAACGGTCATTGATATAGCGCACGGACATACGGACTGCCGCATGCAAAGCTTCATCGGTAATCGTCACTTTATGATGTCTCTCATAAAAAGGACGGAGCCCTTTTAGAATCTCTAACGTCTCCTCTTCCGTGGGCTCCTCCACCGTCACCGGCTGGAAACGACGCTCCAGGGCCGAATCCCGCTCGATATATTTGCGGTATTCCGTAATCGTGGTTGCCCCTATGATCTGAATCTCTCCGCGGGACAGAGAGGGCTTTAATATATTGGAGGCATCCATGGCGCCCTCTGCCCCTCCTGCACCGATAATCGTATGCAGTTCGTCAATAAACAGCAGGATACCCGGATGATTCATAACCTCATGGATCACCCGTTTGATCCGCTCCTCAAATTCACCCCTGTATTTGGAACCGGCCACCATGCCAGACAGATCCAGCACCAGCACTCGCCGACCCATGATCGCCTCCGGCACCGTACCTTCCACGATCCGCTGCGCCAGGCCCTCCACAATAGCCGTCTTACCCACGCCAGGCTCTCCCACCAGACAAGGATTATTTTTCGTGCGGCGGCTCAATATCTGGATGATACGGCTGATCTCCTGCTCACGGCCAATTACCGGATCCAGCCGTCCGACGGCTGCCATCCGGGTCAGATCCCTGCTGTACCGATCCAGAGTCGGCGTTGCACCCACATTCTCATTTACAGAAGCCCGCAGATTCTGCAGCTCCTCTTTTGCACTGGCCGCATCCATGCCCATGGCCTGCAGTACTTCCACATAAAGCTTTTGCAGATTCACACCCATGGTATACAGCAATCTGGTGGCTACACAGTCTGTCTCCCGTATCATGGACAAAAGAATATGGTCTGTGCCGATCTCATCCTGACGAAAAGAAGCGGCCTCATCCGCCGCGTTGTCCATCACATAAGAGGCCCGGGGCGTCATCTTCAGCCGCCCCGCCGTCTGTACGGCTCTCGTCTCAGAATTGACCAGCTTATCCATCAACTCCCGCAGCTTTTCTACCCGGACACCGGCCTCCTGCAAAATCCTTCCCGCCGTACCGCCCTCCTCCTGCAGAAGTCCCAAAAGAATGTGCTCCGTGCCCAGAGCATTTTGTCTGCCGGCTTTGGCAGCCTTTTCCGCAAGCTGGATCGCCTTTTTCGCCGATCCCGTCAAATGGTATTGCATATTTTATCTCCCTTACTTATAGTCTCCATATATCTCATCAATCAGCTCATGCACCTCTTCCCGGGAAATATTCTTACACCAGGCCTTTGCCAGAACAAACTGAAGATCTCCTTTGAGCTCCTCCAGCGCATACAGTTTATTTGCGTCTATGCGGATCACCGCGCCCTTCCTGCGATCTATGGTCAGGATGCCTTCCTGTTTCAGCACTGCATATGCCTTGTTGACCGTATGCATATTGATACCCACACTGTCTGCCATCTGCCTCACCGACGGCAATGTTTCCCCCTCGTGAAGGTCTGCCGTGGCAATCGCCCAGATGATCTGGTTGCGCAGCTGCATATAGATCGCTTCTTCACTGTTAAAATCGATATGAATATATTCCATTAACATAATACACCCGGCTTTCTTTTGTTCTTACATCTGTTATATGAAATATATCACAGATAGCATATTTTGTAAACCCGGGATTCATACCGTGACCGCGTCGCCGGTGGCTACATACTGAATTTGATTTCCCATTCGGGCCCGCAGCCACTCATAGGCCTGCTTTCCCGTACAATGACAGGTATAATACCGGCAGTTTTCATAGCGCATCAACTCCGCAGCAATCTTTTCCATCAGCCGTTCATCTGCCATGGTTCCCAACCGGGGACTGCTGAGATGAAAACCGCCCACCACCAGTTCCGGGGCCACACCGAAATTTTCCCGGAAATTCTCTAATATATTCACGATACCCGCATGGCTGCAGCCGCAGAACAGTACATGCCTGTTTCCTTCTGTGACCACCAGATGCTGTTCATGGGAAAATGTATCATAGCGCAAGCCCTGGCCGTCATCCTCATACAGTCTCTTACATGTATCCGGCTGCAGCCGCAGAGGAACGATACCGGACAGAACCGTCAACTCATTATCAATCGTATACATAGGTTTGTCCACATAAACAATCCTGTCGTGATCCCTGAGGGCCATATCCAGGCTGATATCCGCGCATTCCGAAACCGCCGGCAACATACCTCCCGTCTTTTTTCGCAGATCCGAAAAATGCCTGCGGAAAGCATTTTGATGTATGTAGACCATCGCCTCCGTATTTTTCTCAAAAAAAGTTGTCAGACCACCGCCATGGTCATTATGTCCGTGAGATAAAATCACAGTATCAACATTTTCCAGACGGATACCCATGCGCCGCGCATTTTCCCAGAATTTTTCCGATGCGCCCACGTCAAACAGCACCTTATGCCCCGCAGTCTCAATATAAAAACTCAAACCATGCTCTCCTTGCAGGCCATACCGTATACAGGTATTTTCCACAAGATTTCTGATATACATATATAATCTCCTTCCTCCGTGCCCTGTGCCATCCCGCACTATGGCATACTTTTTTATTATACGGTATACGCCCTGTTCCTGCAAGGAAAGAATTTACGGATAGTCCGTAAATTAAAAAT
>DPJQ01000174.1:22521-31799 GCA_003542935.1 Lachnospiraceae bacterium
CACGTTTGAATACTACTATTTCGGATTTATTCATATATTGATGATAAAATGAGCGCATTCCCATCCGAAGCCTATGTATTCAAACTATATTCTCTCTGAAGATTATGCAGATTTTCTGTTGTCCAACACCCCTGACTCATCGATGGATGACCTTCTGGCCGCCACAAACACGCCTTTCATGCTGATCAACCGACTGTTTAAAGTGGCCTGGTTTCCCCTTGACCGATTCTCCGAAAACCTGTTGGATAATGTCCTGTACTCATCCATCCCCAAGCTCTACATTCCCCAGTCCACCACTGCCCTGGATAACGCCGGTATCCTCCAGGTACAGGAACGGCCCACCCTGGGTATGACAGGGGACGGCGTCATCATCGGTATCATTGACAGCGGCATCAATTACACCCACCCTGCATTTCGTCGCAGTGACGGCAGCAGCCGCATCCTGTTTTTATGGGATCAGACTATTCAGCCGGAGGATTATCCTGATGCCGCCGGCTCCTCCCATTATCTGTTTTCCTATGGTACCGTGTACACCCAGGCGGACATTGACCGTGCCCTGGCCTCAGATGATCCTTTTTCCATTGTTCCCAGCCGCGATGCGACCGGACATGGGACAGCCGTTGCCGGCATAGCCGCGGGAAGCCCGGATAACAGCGCCGATTTCACCGGGGTAGCCCCCGAGGCTGCACTGATTGTCGTGAAGCTCAAGCCGGCAAAACAATACCTGCTCCGCCAGGCATGCCTTTCCCCCTCTCTCCCCATATACGAAGAAACGGATATTATGTGTGCCATCAGCTGGATGGAGGATATCTCTTTTCAGAATAAAATGCCCCTGGCTCTTTGTCTGAGCTGCCAGAGCTGGCAGGGCTCCCACAGCGGAGACAGTGCCCTTGAACAAACCGTCCGGCTTCTGTCCTCCCTGTCCGGCCTGACCTTGACCACCGGCACGGGCAATGAAGCCGACAAAGCCCACCATTCCTTCGGGGAATTCGGTAGTAACAGGGAAAATTCCGTCGAGATTCTGGTTCCGGAGGGTTCGAAAGCTTTTTCTGCAGAAATCTGGTGCCCGCCCGTATCTCTCCTGTCAGTGGGTATTCAGGCTCCCTCCGGCGACCGGGTTGCCAATATACCGGCACGGCTGGGCACTCAGGAAAATCTGGAATTTCTTCTGGACCGCACCCGTGTAGACGTCAATTATGAGATTATACGCGGCGAGGGAGGTAATCAAATGATTTACATGCGTTTCCTGACTCCTTCCCCGGGAATCTGGCGCCTCTACCTGACCGCTTCCGGCACATCCGACAGCTTTTATCATCTCTGGCTTCCGGCCTACGGGACGCTTGAAGAAGACGTGCGGCTGCTCCGTCCCGATCCTTTTACTACAATCATGGGACCCGGCAACTGCATCCACTGCTTTACTGTAGCTGTCAACAACACCGCCAACACTGCCACCGAAAGTTTTTCCGGCAGAGGATATAATTTCCTGGATCTGATCACACCCAGCATCGCCGCCCCCGGCGCTAACCTGACAGCGCCATCCTATATCGAAGGATATCGGGGCTTTACCGGATCCAGCGCAGCTGCAGCCCTGACCACCGGCTGTAATGCATTGGTTCTGGAATGGGCACGCAGCCTTACACCGCCCAAAAATTACGGTCAGAGCGAGATCCACACTTTCCTGCTGCGGGGCGCCGACCGTCCTTCCGGAGAAACTTTCCCCAATCCATTCTCCGGTTACGGAAACCTGAACCTGGAACAGAGTTTTCTGTCCTTTTTTGCCTGATCACTCACACATCCTGCCGAATCTTCATACTATGAAGTGTACCAAATATAATTGGAGGAATCAAACATGAGTGATTTAGCAGCAACAAACTGTGGATGCGGTTGTGAAGGCAACAACGGGATTGGCAATCTTTTTGGCAGCGGAAACTGCGGATGCCTGATCCTGCTCCTGCTGCTTTCGTCCTGTGGCGGATGCGGAGAGGGCCTTTTCAATGACGGCGGCAACAACAGCTGCCTGTGGATCATCCTGCTCCTGCTCTTCTGCGGCGGCAACGGCTGCGGATGCGGATGCTAATTGATCTGTCCGGATCCTTTAATCCATCCTGATAAGGCAGGCGGAACCCATTCGGGTTTCGCCTGCCACATGCTGTCCTTTTGCATAAAAAACACAGAATAAACCTGCCGCAGCAGGTTTATTCCCTGACTATCGAGAACGGGTATTCCCCTTCCGGATTTTCTTTTTACGCTGTGCCTCCCGCTGTTGTTTACGCTGCAGGCACTGAAGATCGATCTCATAGACCGTATCTTCCTCAATAATTAATTTTGTTTTACCTTTCGACATAAATTTCACTCCTTTCTTTACCATATGCGCCGAACAGAAATTGGTTATACTATTTTTCTTGTCCTTTACATATTTTAATAAAAAACGGAGGTATGCATGAGCAACGAAAAGACAGGAGGCGGTCGCATGACTGCCCTTGACGAAATGATATCCGGAGATTCCCTTCAGATGATGAAGGCCGCCGTCCCCTACATGTCCCCCAGAGCGGCCGGTTTCCTGGCTGTATTTGCCAAAATGCAGGAACTGCAGAATACAGTACGCCTGTACCGCCAGGTAAATACCGCAGGACTGCAGGCCATGTCCGCCGACAGACCGCAGCCCTCACCGACGGAGCTTTTAAATGAGCTCCGCCAATATACGGGTGCCCAGGGACAGCAGGCCATATCCTCGATCCAGCAATTAATAGATACCATGCAGCTCATTCAAATGTTTCAGGAAAGCGGCACCGTGCCGCCTGCGGAGGTTCAGCCATGAATGAAAACTGGATACGGGATCCCCTGTTGGCCCAGATCCCTATGGAAAAACTTCTGATGCTCCAGACCATGACCACCCAGGCCGGGCAGAAAAGCCGTCAGGATCTGATGGTCTATCTGATGGCCATGGCCAGAAATCCCGGCCAGATCCCCTTGAATTTCACCGACTCAGAAAAACAGGTGCTGCTCACCGTGGTCCAAAAATACGCCTCCCCCCAGGAAGCTGCCCTGATTTCCCAGGCTCTTATGATGGCAAGCCGCTACGGCAATAACAATGCCGGCAATAATACCGGCCACAATAACAGCAACAAATGAGGGAAGCGGGAATATCATCCATGATGTTCCCGCCTTTTCTTATCCTTTAATATCCCCAAAAGCCTCTATACACCGGATCGCCAGCAAAAGCGCCGTTTCCACGGTCTGCCGCCGCACTTCACTGCGGCTGCCGCTGAAACGGCATTTTTTCACCGTCACCTTACCGTGCACGCAGCATCCGATATACACCAGTCCCACCGGTTTCTCCGCCGTGCCGCCTCCCGGCCCCGCAATGCCTGTGGTGGCAATACCCACTTCGGCACCGGATGTCCGGCAGCATCCCCGGCACATCTGAGCCGCAGTATCCCGGCTCACTGCGCCGAGGGTTTTCAAAGTGATCCTTTTCACCCCCAGATACTTTCTTTTTGCCGTATTGGAATAAGTGACAAATCCCTCCTCGAATACATCCGAAGCACCCGCCACGTTTACAATCGCCGCCGCTACAGCCCCACCGGTACAGGACTCTGCCGTACTGGCCTTCCAGCCATATTCCTGCAAAAGTTTTACCAGCCGCTCCTCCGCCTCACCGTTTTCCGCTATATATTTATCCATCTCTATACTCCTGTTTTCTCAGTCCTGCATGGAAATGACCTGTCTGTTGCGCACAAGATAATCCACCAGAGAAATCACTGTCAACACCAGGGACAGCCAGATCAAAACCTGTCCGATCATATCAAAAATGCCTCCCAGATCCGCAATCAATACGATAATCATCACCATCTGACATACCGTCTTGCATTTGCCCCAGATGCCTGCGGCGATCACGATGCCATTATCCGAAGCCACCAGCCGGAATCCGCTGATGATAAATTCCCGGGCAATGATGATCATCACGATCCAGGTAGGTATAACCTTCATATCTACAAAAGCGATCAAAGCGGAACAGACCAGCAGCTTGTCCGCCAGAGGATCCATAAATTTTCCGAAATTTGTTACTAAATTGTCCCTCCTGGCCAGATAACCGTCCAGAGTGTCTGTCAGGGAGGCAACCACAAAAATGGCAAGAGCGATCCATTTCCCTCCCTCCACAGGGAACCCTCCCATCAGAAACGCCAGGAAAAAAGGAATCAGAATCATTCTGAGCATAGTCAGTTTATTCGGCGTATTCATCTTCTTCATAAATTTCTCCTATCAAATCATACTCCAGGGCCCCCGTTACACAGACCCTGACAAAATCGCCGGACATCAGATTGTAGGACGTGTGGATGAAAACATATCCGTCCACCCCCGGCGTATCCGCGTAGGTCCGGCCCACATAGGCATCCTCATCGGCCACCTTGCCCTCCACGACAGCTTCTATAATCTGGCCGATACGGGCCTGCCCCTTATCCAGAGAGATCTCCTGCTGCAGCTCCATGATCTCGGCCTTTCTGGCCTCTTTTACTTCCTCATCAATCTGACCGTCCATCCCGGCCGCCGGCGTGCCGTCCTCCCGGGAATAGGTAAACACACCCAGCCGGTCAAACTCCATCTCATCAATAAAATCGAGAAGTTCTTCATGATCCTCCTGCGTTTCCCCCGGAAACCCGGTGATCAACGTCGTGCGCAGCGCGATATCCGGCATGGCCTCTCTGAGCTTTGCGATCAGGGCTTCCAGCTTTTCTCTCGTTGTGCGCCGTCCCATGAGCTTCAGTATCCGGTCACTGGCATGCTGGATCGGCAGATCCAGATAATGACAGATCTTTTTCTCTGTTTTCATGACATCAATGAGCTCCGGATAGATCTCTTCCGGATAGCAGTACAGTATCCGTATCCACGACAGCCCCGGAATGGCACACAGCTCCCTGAGCAACCGGTGCAGCGCCTTTTCCCCGTACAGCTCCACGCCGTAAAGAGTTGTCTCCTGGGCTACCAGAATCAATTCACTGACGCCCCCGTCAGCCAGACGGCGGGCCTGCTCCACGAGCTGTTCCATCGGAACGCTGCGATAACTCCCCCGCAGATAAGGAATCACACAATAGGTACAATGTTTATCGCATCCCTCGGCAATTTTGAGATATTCATAATGACCGCCGGTAGTCACCACCCGCCGGGATCTCAAATGGGGAAGCCCTTCCGGAGGAGTGATATGCAAAACCTTTTCTCCCGCAAGAACCCGATCCAGAACCTGTCCCAGCCGGTCAAAACCGCCTGTACCGATCACCGCATCGATCTCCGGAATTTCTTCCAGAATATCTTCTTTAAAACGCTGGGCCAGACAGCCCGTAACAATCAGTGCCTTACAGCTCCCCCCCGCCCGATATTCCGCCATTTCCAGAAGGGTCTGTACGCTCTCCTCCATGGCGTCGTGAATGAAACCGCATGTATTGACGACAATAATATCCGCGTTTTCCTCATGATCGGTGATCCGGATTCCCCGTTCCACAAGAAGCCCCAGCATTTCTTCCGAATCCACCAGATTCTTGTCACAGCCCAGGGATACAAAAAATACGTTCATTATATGCCTCCCGCACATTCGCACGGCTATCCCATGCGGAAATAAAGGCTGCACAGAGCATAAAAATATCCCCCTCTGCACAGCCTTTCACAAATTCTGTTCTATATTTCATCAGTATCCGCTTCTGTCTCCTCATCCGATACTGCCGGTTCCTCCCCGGCCTCTGCCATCTCCTGCCATATCGGCTCTTCTGCCTCTGCATTCTGATCCTCGAAACTTTCTGCGGACATATCTTTTTCCGGATCGACGGATATTCCCTCCGCTCCCTCCGACTCTGCGGTTTCGCCTTCAGGAAGGATTTTTACTTTACCCGTATAGAGTTCCTCCACGGCGACGGACAGCGGCTTTCTGCCGCCCACATATTTGTCCAGCATGGTCTCATCTCCGCCGATCAGCTGGCGCGCCCGTTTGCTGGTGGCCAGCACAATGGAATACCGGCTGTTTACCAGGGGCTCATCGTCCAGTTCCGTATCACTGTTTACTACCTGCATTAACTCTGAATAAGATGGATGAATCATAATCTTTCTCCTTTACATGGCTCTGAGTTCTTTTTGAATCCTTGATACAAATTCCTTATTAACACACATGCGCGCATGGGCGTTTGTGATAATATCATGAAGCTTTTTTGTACTTTCCTGCAAATCGTCATTGACCAGAAGATAATCGTACATCATCATCAGCTCCGATTCCTCACCGGCCCGTTTCAGACGGCCGGTAATGACATCCACCGCCTCTGTTTTACGGCCTTCCAGCCGCCGTTTCAACTCCGCCGCATCCGGCGGTGTCACAAATACGGTAATTGCGTCCGGATACTGCTGTTTGACGATCATAGCCCCCTGTACCTCGATCTCCAGAATCACGTTCCTGCCGGAGGCAAGCTGCTCTTCCACATATTTCCTGGGCGTACCATAGTAATTATCCACATACCGGGCGTGTTCGATAAACTCATTCCCGGCTATCATACGTTCAAATTCTTCCCGGTCGATGAAAAAGTAATCCCGGCCGTCCACCTCCCCTTCCCGGGGACACCTTGTCGTTGCCGAGACAGACAGGGCATAGCCCTCATATTGCCCCAAGAGTTCACGCATCAATGTACCCTTTCCCGCACCGGAAAAGCCGGATACAATAACCAGTATACCTGTAGCTTTACTCATCTTTCTCCCCCACATCCTCCCTTGTATTGAACCGTTTCATAACCGTATCCGGCTGCAGGGCGGAGAGAATCAGATAGTCCGTATCGCTGAAAATCACCGATTTCGTCTTGCGCCCCTGGGTGGCATCAATGATCCTGTTCTCCTCCCGGGCCCGCTGCACCATACGTTTTACCGGCGCCGCATCCGGGCTCACTGCCGCCAGAACTTTATCCGAATTCACCACATTGCCAAATCCAATAGGTATCAGTCTTGCCACAATCTATCACCTTTACTCTATATTCTGAATCTGTTCGCGTATTTTTTCAATTTCGGTTTTCAGGTCAATACCCAGATTGGCCGTCTCCAGGTCATTGGCCTTGGAAAGTATGGTATTGGCCTCCCTGTTCATTTCCTGGGCAAGAAAATCCAGTTTTCGCCCGATACCCGTATCCTCCCGCAGCGCCTGTCCCATATGCTCCACATGGCTTCTCAAACGGACAGTCTCCTCATCCGTACAGATCTTATCGGCATACAGCACCACCTCTGTGGCGATACGTCCTTCTTCAATCTGGCTGCCCTCCAGAAGTTCCCTGACCTTTGTCTCCAGACGTTCCCGGTAAGCCGCCAGGATCTCCGGCCCTCTGGCCTCAATACGGTCTACCATCCTGCTTATGCCGTCCAGTTTCTCTTCCAGATCCCGCAAGAGGTTCTCCCCTTCTTTCTCCCTGGATACTGAAAATGCCTCCGCAGCGGAACGCAGGGCCGTCTCAATCCCCTGCCAGACCGCCTGCTCGTCAACCGGCTGTTCTTCAAGGGTAAATACCTCCGGCAATCCGGCCAGCACAGCCGCGCTCAGATCTCTTTGCAGTTTGAAATCGTCCTCCATCCGGCGCATATACTGTAAATATTCCCCCGCCATCTGCTCATTGTATTTCAGCGAAACCCGGCTTTGCGTGTAATCCTCATAGGTTATGAACACATCCACTTTGCCCCGGCTCATGTACTCTTTCAATATACTTCGGATAGATGCCTCATAGAAACTGAATTTTTTGGACATCCGTATATTAAAATCCAGGTAACGGTGATTGACTGCCTTGATCTCCACCGTGATTTTCCTGTTTTCATCCTGGTATTCGGCCCTGCCGAACCCTGTCATACTTTTTATCATCGTAAATGTTCCCTTTGGTTTTTGGTGGTTTCCAGTTTCTGCATACATGCTTCTGTGCATACGAATTCATTATATGTCAATCATAAACCCTAGTCAAATCCTTTTTTCCCTGCTACAATAAAATGGTTTTATAAACCAATCCCAGGAGGATATTTTTATGGCTTTTGATGGAATCACCGTAGCAAACCTTCGCACTGAATTAGAAAAGGCCCTCTCCGGCGGGCGGATCAGCAAGATCGCACAGCCGGAACCGGATGCCCTTATGCTCACTATAAAGAATCAGAAAACCAATTACCGGCTCTTTCTCTCCGCCAGCGCCTCGCTGCCCCTGCTGTATTTGACTGAAACGAATAAACCCAGTCCCATGCAGGCGCCGAATTTCTGTATGTTGCTGCGCAAACATATCGGCAGCGGACGGATCCTATCCGTCACCCAGCCCGGCCTGGAGCGCATTCTGTGTTTCTCAATTGAGCACCTGGACGAGATGGGGGACATATGCCGCAAAAAATTGATCGTGGAACTGATGGGCAAACACAGTAATATCATTTTCTGCGATGATGAAGACCGCATACTGGACAGTATTAAGCACGTATCGGCTAATATGAGTTCCGTCCGCGAAGTACTGCCCGGGCGTACCTGGTTTATTCCCGATACACAGAAAAAAGCAGATCCCCTGTCCGTAAATGAAAAGGATTTCACCGCCGGACTTACCGCAAAACCCGTTTCCCTGGCGAAAGCCCTCTACCAGACTTTCACCGGCTTCTCCCCCATACTGGCGGAAGAACTGTGTGAGCGGGCAGGCCTTGACAGCTCCCGTCCCTCCGGCGGCTGCACTGCCGGGGAGCTGGAGAAACTCTACATCCAGACCTCCCTGTTTCTCTCCGATCTCCTGGAAGGCCGTTTCGCCCCGCGCATCATCTATGACGGGCAGATACCCAAAGATTTCACCTGCTTCCCCTACAAAATCTTCGCCGGAATGAACTGCCGCGAGTACCCCTCGATCTCCGCCGTTTTGGAGACTTATTATGCCGAAAAGGAGAAAAGCTCCCGTATCCGCCAGAAATCTTCCGACCTGCGCCGCGTCGTGCAAAGTGCTCTGGAACGTAACCAGCGCAAGCTGATTCTCCAGGAAAAGCAGATGAAGGACACAGAAAAAAAAGACAAATACCGCATTTACGGCGAAATGATCCACACATATGGTTACTCCGTACCGGAACACGCCAAAAATTTTGAGGCGATTAACTACTATACGAATGAACCCGTCAAAGTTCCTCTGGACCCGGATCTGACTCCCGCGGAAAACGCAAAAAAATATTTTGACCGCTACAGCAAATTGAAACGTACCGCAGAGGCTCTGTCCACACTTCTGGTGGAAACCAGAGAAGAGATCGAACATCTGGAATCCATT
>DPJQ01000174.1:32101-32305 GCA_003542935.1 Lachnospiraceae bacterium
GAGATCGAACATCTGGAATCCATTGCCACTGCTCTGGATATCGCCGTATCCGAAAGTGACCTGACTCAGATCAAACAGGAACTGACCGCCTACGGTTATATTAAAAAACACGCGGCAAGCACACGTCGTGAGCGGGTGACCAGCCGTCCTTTCCATTATGTATCCTCCGACGGCTACCACATGTATGTCGGAAAAAATAATTTC
>DPJQ01000174.1:32597-32963 GCA_003542935.1 Lachnospiraceae bacterium
CGGAAAAAATAATTTCCAGAATGATGAGCTCACTTTCAAGGTTGCCACGGGCAATGACTGGTGGTTCCACGCCAAAGGACAGCCCGGTTCCCACGTCATTGTCAAATGCGGCAATGATGAACTGCCGGACCGGAGTTTCGAGGAGGCCGCCAGGCTGGCTGCGTACTATTCCAAGGGGCGCCAGGCACCCAAGGTTGAAATCGACTATATCCAGAAGAAACATGTCAAAAAGACGAACGGGGGCAAACCGGGGTTTGTTATTTATCATACCAATTATTCCATGGCCATTGAACCGGATATCTCCGGAATCCGGCAGGTGACGGAATAGATACACGGACACCGCTGTATCCTGTACATAGCATAAAT
>DPJQ01000069.1:0-10561 GCA_003542935.1 Lachnospiraceae bacterium
GGTCTTTTTGAGTACCAGGCTCTTATATTTACTCAGTATATAGTCCATGATCTCGTCGCCCTCGTCGCCGTCCAGCCGGGAGAGCAGCTCCTCATCCGAGCAGTTTTCCAGTCTTTCTCTCATCTGTTTTCTCTCTGCCTCACGATCTCGAAGGCCAGTACACCGGCCGCTACAGAAGCATTCAATGAATCGATGTCCCCGCGCATGGGGATCGCCACGGTAAAATCACATTTCTCCCGCACCATACGGCTGACTCCGCTGCCCTCGCTGCCGATCACCAGGCCGATGGGCCCCCGCAGATCCTGCCGGTAAACTGCCGCGCCATCCATGGCAGCGCAGGCAAACCACAGTCCTTCCTTTTTCAGTTTCTCCATGGTGGAAGCCAGATTGGCGACTCTGGCTACGGGTGTATAATTCACGGCTCCGGCCGAAGCCCGGGCCACGGCAGCGGTAAGCCCCACTGCCCGGTGTTTGGGGATGATCACACCGTGGGCCCCGGCCAGATTAGCGGTACGGATGATCGCACCCAGATTGTGAGGATCCTCAATGCCGTCCAGCAGCATAATAAACGGCGCCTCCCCTTTACTTTTTGCCCGCTCCAGAATCTCCTCCACGGAAGCATAGCCACAGGCGGCGGCAACGGCGATCACCCCTTGATGCCTGCCGGTTTCCGATAGCTGAGCCAGCCGCTCACGACTTACAAAATTAACGACGGTCTCCTGTTTTTTGGCCTCCCGCAGGATTGTCTGCAGGGGGCCGTCCTTATTTTCCTTTAATATATAGAGCTTGTCTATCGTCCGGCCGGAGCGATAAGCCTCCAGAACGGCATTTCTGCCCTCAACCTGATTTTCGGAGGGCTGCTTTACGTACCTGTTTTTCTCCATAACTGTTTAGCCTTTCCCTTTTATGCCCGCAGGTATAACTGCATGACCACCACTGCACCCTGCCGCAGATGCCGGACGAATGAAAACACCGCTACTGCCATACGGATTTATGTCTGGCCTGATATAGCTTTTTTACAGCAAAACCTTTTCATCCGGACACCCGGATGACGCCAATCCTGTATTGATCAATGCAAGTATCCTGTCCATCTTCCCCTCTAAATATAAAAATCCAAATACCGCCTCCAGTCCGGTGGCCCGACGATAATCCCCGACGGTGGCGTTCTTTGCTTTTGTATAGGAGTGGGCGTTGCGCCCTCTCTTATACATCGCCAGTTCCTCCTCGGTGAAATATTCCATCAGACGTCCGGCCATCTCAGACTGGGCGGCCGCTTTCGACAGATTACTGGCGCGGCGGTTCAGCTTGTTTACGGGGGCATTCCCCGCCACCACCACGGCGGTGCGGATCAGCAGTTCATACACGGCATCCCCCAGATAAGCCAGGGTCAGGGGGGAGTATTGTTTTGCCTCCATAGCCCCTGTCGGCATGCCCTCCCGGATAGCCGTAAATTTTGCTTCTGCCTCCGGACTGACAGTCTCCGAATCCTTCCGATCTCCCACCGGGATTCTCTCCGGTTTCACTGTGCCATGATCTTCTGTCTGCTCTTCTCTCAGATCCGTTTCCACTGTACGCCCTCTCTTGTATCTTTCAGAGTAATGCCCATGGCCAGCAGACGGTCACGGATCTCGTCGGCCTTTCCGAAATCTTTGGCTTTTCTGGCCGCCTGGCGTTCCTCGATCAGCGCCTCGATCTCGCCGTCCAGGCTCTCCGTCTTGCGCTCCGCGATGAGCCCCAGGACGTCGCAGAGTCCCACGATCTCCTGCTTCAAAGTCTCCAGAAACTCCCGGGAACTGTTCTCGTCGGCGTGGGTGTTGGCGAATTTCACCAGCTCGAAGACAGCCGCGATGGCGTCCGCCGTGTTTAAGTCATCATCCATGGATCTCTCAAATTCCCCGCGGAATCCGGCCATCTCCTTGACAAGCTGCCGTTCCGCGTCGTTAAGATTCCCCGCACTGTTTTCCAGCAGATGGTTCAGCGTCTCCACCGCCGTGCAGATCCTGTCCAGGGCATTTTTAGAGGACTCCATGATCTCCTCACTGAAATTCAAGGGACTTCTGTAATGGGCCGACAGCATGAAGAAGCGAAGTATCTGCAGGTCATATTTCTCGCTGATCTCCCGCACCGTAAAGAAATTCCCCAGGGATTTGGACATTTTACGGTTATCGATGTTCAGGAATGCATTGTGCAGCCAGTAACAGGCAAAGGGTTTGCCGTTGCAGCACTCGCTCTGGGCGATCTCATTTTCATGATGGGGGAAGATCAGATCCTCGCCTCCCGCATGAATGTCGATCTCATCCCCGAGATATTTTTTCGACATCTCGGAGCACTCGATATGCCAGCCGGGACGGCCCTCGCTCCAGGGGGAGGGCCAGAACGGCTCTCCCTCCTTCTTCGGTTTCCAGAGCACGAAATCCAGCGGATCTTCTTTTTGATCCTCTCCTGTCACCAGCAGGGAACGGCCGCCGGAGCGCAGATCGTCCAGGTTCTTATGAGATAACTTCCCATACTCCTTGAACTGTCTGGTGCGGAAATACACCGTGCCGTCCACGTTGTAGGCATAGCCTTTCTCCACCAGCGTCTCAATCATGCGGATCATACCGCCGATCTCCTGGGTGGCCAGCGGATGGGTGGTGGCCGGGCGGACATTCATGGCTTCCATATCCTTCTTGCACTCAGCAATGTATCTCTGAGATATTTCCTCGGAGTTCACGCCTTCTTCGATGGCTTTGGCAATGATCTTATCATCCACATCGGTAAAATTTGACACATAGTTCACTTCATAGCCCCTGTACTCCATATACCGGCGGGCCGTATCGAACACGATCATCGGCCTGGCATTTCCGATATGAATAAAATTGTAGACGGTCGGGCCGCAGACATACATCCGCACCTTCCCATCTTCAAGGGGCACAAATTCCTCTTTTTTCTTGGTCAGTGTGTTATAAAATCTCATGTTTTTTCCTTTCTAAGCTTCCTCTGCCTTTTGCTCCCGTTCCAACAGACGCAGCTTTTTCTCCAGCTCAATCACTTTGTTGCACAGCGCCGAATTCTCGGACTGCAGATGTTTGATATCATCCCATATGGGATCGGGCATCTGATGATCCATGGTATTCCTCGGCACCCGGATGTCATTCTGCTTCACCACATGGCCGGGTACACCCACCACGGTACTGTTGGGCGGCACCTCCCGGATCACCACGGAGCCCGCGCCGATCTTCGAGTTTTCCCCCACCGTGAAGGAACCGATCAGCTTCGCTCCCGCGCTGACCATCACGTTATCACAGATCGTGGGATGACGCTTGCCGGTCTCCTTGCCGTTTCCACCCAGAGTCACGCCCTGATACAGAGTCACATTATCGCCGATCACCGTGGTCTCGCCAATGATCACACCGCTGCCATGGTCGATGAACAGCCCTTTACCGATGACGGCGCCAGGGTGGATCTCGATCCCCGTCTTTCTCGCCGCCCGCTGAGATATCCACCGGGCCAGAAAATAATGCCCCTTCTCATACAGTTTATGGGCTCTGCGATATTTCAGCATGACCCGGAAACTGGGGTACAAAAGCACCTCCATCGGGGACTTAATGGCGGGATCCCTTTCCTGGATCACCGCAAACTCCTCCTTCAGATGTTTAAAAAATCCCATCACTCTTCCTTTCCTGATGATTTAATTTTTTATACACAGCTGATCTGTACCTTCGCAGCTGCGATGCAAAATCCAATTAAAATTTCACCGAAACATAAAAGAAACTCCGCCTCCTGCTCAGAGACGAAGTTATCCGCGGTTCCACTCTGCTAAAGGGAGAAATCCCCCTTCACTCAGAACACGTAACGTATGTCAGACGGATGGGACTACTGCCAAAAGCCTTCACCCCATCAGCTCCCGGAGGCACTTTCATCGTTTCCCGCGCTGCTGCTTCCAGCCCATGACAGCATTCTCTGCCGCGGTACCGGCGATTACTCTTTCCGTTCTCTGCCTTTATACTCGCAGGCACTGTGATTTGCCAGCGTTATTACCCGTATATGCCCGCGAACGCCAATGGTTCTGGAAAACTTCTGTGCTCGCGGGTATACCCTGAAGACCCGCCGCCATAAGCGGCATCCATTCAGGGATGCCAGATGCGCCAGTTCCGGTCTTCATACATGGTAGTCACCAATGCGGCGCATATAGGTTTACTCTGTTATCGGCTTATCCCACCGCACCGGAGCACCGATCCGCCACGGTAGTTATAGTGTATGCAAAATGGCGGGATTTGTCAAGAATCCCACTACAGGTATTTTGAATTTTGGCGAAATATCAGCATTCTTACGGACTTTGCAGCAAGTGTAAAGTCCTGGGCTGAACTGTTACGGATTTTGCAACAGTTTATCTTTTGGCCAAACTGTCACAAAATTCAAAAAATGCTGCGCTTTACACTCCATAAAGCTTTTGCTATACTATGTATTATATATAACTGACAACCATACGCAAAGAAAGCAGGTGATAACAAATGCCAACCACCGAAAAAGAATACAACGGATATTTAATCGACCAGCTGCGGCTGCTGAAAAGAATTGAAGCCGTAACCAAAGACAAAGAGGCACTGGAGGTAATTGCCTTTGAACGCGAGTTCATTGAGCAGAAGCTTTATCAGAAACCTCCGCTTCTTGATCGGTAAACGGCAGAAGAACCGGCACATTTTTCTGCATGCCGAGACGCCAAAAAAGTGTAATGCTCCTGCTTATCCCGGTGAGCGTTACACTTTTTTATATCAGCAAGCCTTGTTTTGCCATGTACCATACATTTTACAGGATGGCTTCTTTCATCTTCTTTACATACGCCCCCACATATTCCGGAGCGTCCTTCCCATGCTCCTCCAGAATCCGGATAATCGCCGAACCCACTATTACGCCGTCGGCCGCCCGGGACATATCCCTGGCCTGTTCCGGGGTGGAGATGCCGAACCCCACCGCAAAGGGGATATCCGTATTCTGCCGCACCAGCCGGGCCATGGCGGCGATATCCGTCCGAATCTCGCTCCGCACTCCGGTGACGCCCAGGCTGGACACCACATAGAGAAACCCCTCCGCCTCCCGGGCGATCCTGCCGATCCGGTTCTCGGATGTCGGTGCGATAAAGGAGATCAGATCCACGCCGTATTTACTGCAAAGAGGCTGGAATTCCTCCTTCTCCTCGTAAGGAATATCCGGCAGGATCAGGCCGTCGATCTCCACGTCTCTGCATGTAGAGATAAACCGTTCGGCCCCGTAGGAGAATACCACATTGGCATAGGTCATGAATACCAGGGGGATTTCCACCTTCCGGCGCAGCCGCCGCACCAATTCAAAGATCTCATCAGTGGTGACGCCTCCGTTTAATGTGAGTGCCCTGAGGTTCGCCTCCTGGATCACAGGGCCCTCCGCCGTGGGATCGGAAAAAGGAATGCCCAGTTCTATGAGGTCGGCCCCGTTCTCTACAGCCGCCAGAACGGCCTGTTCTGTGGTTGCCAGATCAGGATCGCCGCAGGTGATAAACGGTATGAACGCTTTCCCATGGTCAAATGCAGATGCTATCTTACTCATGAATATCCTCCCCTCTGTAGCGGGCGATGGCGGCACAGTCCTTGTCCCCCCGCCCGGATATGGTGATCACAATGATCTGCTCCGGTTTCATCGTCGGCGCCAGCTTCATGGCATGGGATACGGCATGGGCTGACTCAATGGCCGGGATGATGCCCTCCATCCGTGACAGATACTCAAAGGCGCACACCGCCTCCTCGTCCGTCACCGGCACATACTCCGCCCGCCCGATGTCGTGAAGCCATGCATGTTCCGGGCCCACACCGGGATAATCCAGCCCCGCCGAGATAGAGTAGACCGGCGCGATCTGGCCGTACTGATCCTGGCAAAAATAGGATTTCATACCGTGGAAGATACCGACCTTCCCGGTATTCACAGTGGCCGCTGTCTCGAAAGTGTCAATGCCGCGGCCTGCAGCCTCACAGCCAATCAGGCGCACGTCCTTATTCTCTATAAAATGGTAGAAGCTGCCCATAGAGTTGGAACCGCCGCCCACGCAGGCAATCACTGCGTCGGGAAGCTTTCCCTCTCTCTCCATCAGCTGCGCTTTGATCTCTTGGGAGATCACCGCCTGAAAATCCCGCACGATGGTGGGGAAAGGGTGAGGCCCCATGACGGAGCCCAGACAGTAGTGGGTATCCGCGATCCGGCTGGTCCACTCCCGCATGGCCTCGGAGACCGCATCCTTGAGGGTGGCCGTGCCCGTTTTCACGGGAACCACCGTGGCGCCCAAAAGGCGCATCCGGTAGACGTTGAGGGCCTGGCGTACCGTATCCTCCTCACCCATGAAAACCACGCACTCCATATCCATGAGAGCCGCCGCCGTGGCCGTGGCGACACCGTGCTGTCCGGCGCCCGTCTCGGCGATCAGACGGGTCTTGCCCATCTTCTTCGCCAGCAGGGCCTGGCCCAGCACGTTGTTGATCTTGTGGGATCCGGTATGGTTTAAATCTTCCCGTTTGAGATAAATTTTCGCACCGCCCAGATCTTTTGTCATTTTCTCCGCGAAGTACAGCCGGGACGGCCTGCCTGCATATTCACAGAACAGTTCATTCAATTCCCTGTTAAACTCCGGATCATTTTTATAATGGTCATAGGCCTCCTCCAGCTCTATGACCGCATTCATCAGCGTTTCCGGTATATACTGGCCGCCGTGAACGCCGAAACGTCCCTTTGGGTTTGTCATTTTTCCGTTCCCCTTTCTTTATGAAACGTAACTGTTCAGTACCCTCACAGTTACATGCAAAAAGCCATTGAAAATCGGCTTCGCCGATGGACTTTTTGCACACCTGAATCATGTTTTACGGTCTCAGCAACAAGTGCTTCGACCTGTGCTGAACAGTTACTATGAAACATCTTTTTTCATACGGGATTTGATACTTTCATATGCGTCTGATTAAATGGACGAACTCGGCCATTTTCGCCGCATCTTTCTTCCCGTTCGTTTCAATTCCTGAACTGACATCCACCCCGTAGGGTGAAAGCCGTCTCACCGCCTCCGCCGCGTTTCCGACATGCAGACCGCCTGCCAGGAAAAACGGCCGCCGAAGCCCCTGCACGAGTTCCCAATTGAAAGCATTTCCGGTGCCTCCTTTTCCCGAGTCAAGCAGAATATAATCCGCCGGGCTTTCTTCCGCCGCCCGGAGATTTGCCGCCGAATCCATGGAAAACGCCTGGATCAGCGGCCGTTCTGTCAATTCCCGCACACGGCGGATATAGGCCCCGTCCTCGCTCCCATGGAGCTGGGCCACATCAATGATACCCGCCTCCAGCAATCCGGCGATCCTTTCAGGTGACTCATTCACAAAGACCCCCACCGCCCGGATGCCGGGGGCCAGCCGCCTCTTAAACTCTGCCGCTTTCTCCGGCAGCACATACCGGCGGCTTTTTTCCGCAAAAACAAATCCGATATACTCCGGCACAAGACTATTGGCCACCTCGATATCCCGGAGCTCCGTCAGGCCACACAATTTTATTTTCGTCATAAACGCCCCCGCAGCCCGTCCAGCTTCTCTTTTTTATCCGGCGCACGCATCAGGGCCTCGCCGACCAGCACCGCATCGGCGCCCATCTCTGTGAGTTTCCTCACATCCTCCGCATTTTTTACGCCGCTCTCCGACACAAACAGCACCTCCCGGGGAATCCGGTTCCGCAGCCGGGCGCTTAAGTCCGTATCCACGGTAAAATCCTTTAAATTCCGGTTATTGACACCGATGATGCGTGCTCCGGCTTCAAGGGCCATGCCCACCTCTTCCTCATCATGGGCTTCCACCAGGGCAGACAGTCCCAGCTCGTCGCAGATCTCCCTGTATTCCCGCAGCTGCTCCCGGCTCAGGACCGCGCAGATCAAAAGTGCGGCGGAGGCACCCAGAAGTTTCGCCTGGTAGAGCATATACGCATCCACGACGAAATCCTTGCGCAGACAGGGAATCTTTACGTTTGCCGCAATCTCCTCCAGATAACGGTCGCTGCCCAGGAACCATTTCGGTTCTGTCAGCACCGAGACGGCAGAAGCTCCGGCCGCCTCGTACTCCCGGGCGATCTGTAAATAGGGAAATTCCTCTGCGATCAGACCTTTAGAGGGCGAAGCCTTTTTGCACTCACAAATAAAGGACATGCCCGGCTCCGCCAACGCTTTTTCAAAGGTAAATGTGCCCCTGGGCAGGGCCAGGGCCTGCCCACGTATCTCCGCAGGCGGAAGCATTTTTTCTGCCCTGCGGACACGTTCCCTGGCGTGATCCGCCAACTGATCCAGTATCGTCATGACTGTCCCTCCGCCCGGTTGCTGACCTCAATGAATTTCTGAAGCGTCTCCATGGCCTTCCCGGAATCGATCAGCTCCGCTGCCAGACGGATCCCCTCCGCCATATCCGCGGCTTTTCCGGCAATACTCAAGGATGCCCCCGCGTTCATCAGCACGGCATCCCGCTTCGGCCCCTGCATGCCTTTCAGAATATCCAGAGTGATCGCGGCACTCTCGGCGGGAGTACCGCCCGCCAGTTCTTCTTTAGTGCAGCGTTTCAGACCGAACTGTTCCGGCGTGATGACATAGTTTTTGTACCATCCGTCCTTGAATTCACAAACCGTAGTCGGGGCGCTCACAGAGATCTCATCCAGCCGATCCTGCCCGTAGACCACCATGCCCCGCTTCACACCCAGACTTATGAGCACCTGGGCCAGAAGCTCCACCAGATACTCGTCATACACGCCCAGAAGCTGCATGGTGGGGCTGCCGGGATTGGTCAACGGCCCCAGGATATTGAACACGGTGCGCACTCCCAGTTCCCTGCGGATCGACCCCACGTATTTCATGGACGTATGGTACTCCTGGGCGAAGAAAAAGCACATGCCTACCTCCCGCAGAAGCTCCACGCATTTTTCAGGGCTTTGCCGGATATTTACGCCCAGGGCCTCCAGGCAGTCCGCCGTCCCGCACTGGGACGAAGCCGCGCGGTTGCCGTGTTTGGCCACCTTGACCCCTCCGGCCGCCGCCACCAGGGCCGCGGTGGTGGAGATATTGAAGCTGCCGGCGTGATCCCCGCCGGTTCCCACAATCTCAAATAGATCCATGCCCGTCTCTACCTTTGTCGCATGGGCCCGCATGGCAGCGGCACATCCTGCAATCTCCACAATGGTCTCCGCTTTCGTGCTCTTAGTGGAAAGGGCGGCCAGGAAAGCCGCGTTCTGGGTGGCCGTGGTTTCCCCGCTCATGATCTCGTTCATGACCGCGTAGGCCTCGTCGTAAGTGAGATCCTGTTTGTCTACAATTTTCATGATGGCTTCTTTAATCATACTGTTTGCTCCTCCGTCTATATTTCTACATCATTCAACGTTCGTTGCCGGACAGGAATGAAACTGCCCGGACTTCCTGCATTTTTAGATACTGCCAACCGCCTGGCTCAACTGCCGGTTATTTTTTTCATACAGATTCTCCCATGTGCATTTAGAGACAGATGAAATTTTTCAGCATAACCTTCCCCAGCGGCGTCAGGATCGACTCGGGATGGAACTGCACACCAAAAATCGGATATTCCCTGTGCTGCACGGCCATCACCTCCCCGTCCTCCGTCCCGGCCGTCACCTGCAGACATTCCGGGACCGTATCCGCCTTCGCGGCCAGAGAATGGTAACGGGCCACAGGCGTTTTTTCCGGACAATTCCGGAAAATCGGACAGTCCGCCGAAAGCCGGGCTACCGACTGCTTGCCGTGCATCAATCTCCGGGCATACGTGACCTCGGCGCCGAAAGCCGCACAGATCGCCTGATGGCCGAGACACACGCCAAGCAGCGGGATTTCACCTCCCAGCTCTCTGGCAACAGCCATGGTCACGCCCGCCTGCTCCGGCCTCCCCGGCCCCGGAGAGAGGATGATGCGGCCGGGAGCCATGTCCCTGATCTGCTCCACCGTCATCTCATCGTTGCGGATCACCCGGATCCCTTCGTCCTGACAGCCATCACTGGCGCCGCACACCAGTGCCCCGACCATCTGATACAGATTATAGGAAAAACTGTCATAATTATCGATCAGTAAGATCATAACTCCGCCTCCTCTGCCAGCTTCAACGCGTTCACCACGGCTTTGGCTTTATTGATGCATTCCTGGTATTCCTTCTCCGGCACGGAATCGGCTACGATCCCGCCGCCGCTGCGCACAAACACGCGGCCGTTCTTTTTATAAGCCGTGCGTATGGCAATGCAGGTGTCCATATTTCCTGTAAAATCCATGTATCCGACGGCTCCGCCGTATATGCCCCGTTTATTGCCCTCCAGCTCCCCGATGAGCTGGCAGGCGCGGATCTTCGGCGCACCGGAAAGGGTTCCCGCCGGAAGCACCGCTTCCACGGCATCCAGGGCGTCTTTATCCTCCCGGATCTCCCCACGCACCGTGGAACTGATATGCATGACATGGGAATATCTCTCAATGACGTGAAGCGCCTCCACCTGCACGGTGCCGAATTTACTGATCTTTCCCAGATCGTTGCGGCCCAGGTCCACCAGC
>DPJQ01000069.1:10872-12291 GCA_003542935.1 Lachnospiraceae bacterium
CAGCATGTTGTGCTCCGCCAGCTCTTTCTCGTCCGCCAGAAGCTCCGCCTCCAGAGCCTTATCCTCCGCGTCGTCCCTGCCCCTGGGGCGGGTGCCCGCCAGAGGAAAGGTATGAAGCACACCGTCTTCCAGTTTTACCAGGGTTTCCGGCGACGCGCCGGCAACCTCCACATCCGTTCCCGAAAAGTAAAACATATAGGGGGAGGGGTTCGTGGTGCGCAGGATGCGGTATGTATTCAGCAGGCTGCCGGTAAAGGGGGCCGAGAGCCTGTTGGATAGCACGATCTGGAAGATATCGCCCTCCCGGATGTAATGGCGGGCCTTCTCCACCATTGCACAGTAGGTTTCCTTGTCAAACATGGGCGTGACCTCGCCCAGCAGATGACCGCCCGGCTCCCGCTTCCTGTCCCCCGTCCGAAGCAGTGCGCACAATTTCTCCAGCTCGCGGACAGCCTTTTCATAATTGTCCTCCGGCTCATCCAGCATCATATTGACGATGAGAATGATCTTCTGGCGGAAATTGTCAAAAGCAATCACTTTGTCAAACAGCATCAGATCCACATCTTTAAATTCTTCCTCGTCCTGCACCGGCCTGCGCACCGACGGTTCGCTGTAGGCGAGATAATCGTAGGAAAAATAGCCCACCAGCCCACCGGCAAATGGCGGAAGATAGGGAAAACGGGGACTTTTATACTCCGCCAGGAGTTCCCGGAAATGATCGGAAGGGTGATCTGTATGGAACCGTTTTTCTCCCACCTGCATGTCACCGTCCTTGCAGGTAATCTCCAGCTTCGGGTCAAAGCCGAGGAACGTATACCGCCCCCATTTCTCCCGCTCCACCACCGACTCCAGCATATAACAGTGCGTCGAAACATTTTTCAGAATGCGGAGGGCCTCCATGGGCGTACAGATATCCGATAATATCTCACAGCTCACGGGTACGGCCCGGTAATCCCCTCCCGCAGCAATTTTTCTGATTTCGTCAAGTTCCGGTAAAACGTTCATATGCAGTTCCTCCTTGTACGGTCTGGGGCATGAAAAAAGCCCCTCCAACATGTTCTGTCAGAGAGACTTCAATACAAAAAATCCTTGACAGAAAATACGATTTCTGTCAAGGACGAATAAACACTCCTATCCGCGGTGCCACCTTGATTCACGGCCACGACAGCCGTGCACTTAGCAGAGTACCAACATACCCCCAGCAACTTACGTATGCTATACGTCGCAGAATACTCAGTACAATCCGTACCTTTGACTGCGCCCTCAACGGTCCATTTGATGATCTGTATTTCACCCGATTCTCAGCATCGCGGGCTCTCTGTGGAAGCATAACCACCGTTATCTCCGTCTCAACGGTTTCTTTCTATTCAATTGTAAATAGCGAGAGGGGGACTTGAACCCTCGACACCACGGGTATGA
>DPJQ01000142.1 GCA_003542935.1 Lachnospiraceae bacterium
GAGGTGTTGGCGATCAGCACCGTCCTCTTCATCAGGGGCTGGCCCGTCTTGGGGTCGATCAGCTCGGGGAACTCGTTCAGAACGTCAGTCATCTCGTTTCCGCGCTCGCCGCAGCCGATATATACTACGATATCCGCCTCGGCCCATTTTGCCAGCTGATGCTGGATCACGGTCTTGCCGCTTCCGAAGGGTCCCGGCACGGCCGCCACACCGCCCTTGGCGATGGGGAAGAAGGTATCCACCACCCTCTGGCCCGTGATCAGCGGTTTGTCTAACGGCAGTTTCTTCTGATAGGGCCTTCCTTTACGTACCGGCCATTTCTGCATCAGCGTCAGCTCATGATCCTGGCCTTCCGCGTCGGTGACAACACATACCGTCTCGGTCACGGTATAGGTGCCGCCGTTGATCTTTTTGATCTTTCCTTTGATTCCGTTGGGAACCATGATCCTGTGCTCGACGATGGGGGATTCCTGCACCGTGCCTATGATATCGCCGGCCTCCACCTCGTCGCCCGCTTTCACCGTGGGGACAAACTCCCACTTGCGGTCACGTTTCAGGGACGGAACCTCCACACCCCTTTTCAGGTTGTTGCCCCCGGTCACTTTCATAATATCGTCCAGAGGCCTCTGGATTCCGTCATAAATACTCTCAATCAGTCCGGGGCCCAGCTCCACGGACAGAGGCGCCTCGGAGGACTCCACCTCTTCACCCGGTTTCAGTCCCGATGTCTCCTCATATACCTGTATGGATGCCTCGTCCCCGTGCATCTCGATGATCTCACCGATCAGACGCTGCTTACTGACGCGGCACACGTCATACATGTTGGCGTCCCTCATGCCCGATGCTATGACCAGCGGACCGGCGATTTTAATTATCGTACCTTTAGCCATTCGATGACACAATCTCCTTTCTACTCATTGTCGGAGAACAGAATATCCGATCCCACGGCCTGCTCCACCGACTTTTTAACCCGTTCGACACCCTTGCCTGTATTTCCCGACGTACCCGGAATCAGGATGATTGCCGGCAGCATCTGCTCGGCATAGACGGCAATCTCCTTCTCGATCTGGCCGGCCAGTTTTTCCGTGACATAGATCACGCTGTACTGGCCCTCGGCAAGCCGTCTGAGCAGTTTGCCCGCTTCACCCGGCTCCGTCACCGGAAATGTATCAAGCCCCAGGGTGGCAAAGCCGTAGATGCTGTCGTAATCACCCATCACTGCTATTTTATACATACATTTCCCTTACCTTTTCCCGGATAGAATCATCGGACAGCCCGTTCTGTCTGCCGGACAGGATGATCCGCACCGTTTTGATCTCATTTTCCCTCGCCAGCACATAGGCCACCACGGGCCCCACGGTGAAGGCTTTGTATTTCTGCGGTTTGATCGCCTCGATGATCCGGTTGTCGCACCACCGCTCAAAGGCGGAGGGCGATGTCCGCAAAGCCTCGGCCCCTTCCCGGTAGTCCGTCTCCTCCAGATAGGACGCCAGGGCCTCCTGGCCGCTTAACGCCCCATGGATCAGCATCTCCACGTTGAGGCTCTTACAGGGCGCCAGGGCCCGCCGCATAAACTCCGCGGATTTTCCGGTCTTCTGTGAGCGGACAGCGACTTTGATATCGGCCACCGCCACCGTAGTCTCCGCGTATTCCATGAGCAAATCTATCTTTGACCGCTGCCCGGCCTCATAAATCGCGCACAGGGCAGCCCGGTCCACGATGATATCGCAGAGCTGGCCGTCCCCGGTGTGCAGGAAGGATTCGTGGGCCTCCGCGGCCGCCTCCTGCATGGGCTTCGGCAATGCGTTGAAATTTTTCTCCGAGACGATCTTTACCATTTCCTCCCCGCCGATCGGGCAGTCGTCGTAATATATATGGGCCTGAACCTTACCGATCACGACCTCTTTGATCGCTGCTTTCAGATTGTGGAACAACTTGGAATAGGAAAGCAGTTCAAAGACCACCGGATCCTTCACCAGATCGGTGAGTACCTCCCATGTCTTTTCCCGCTCGCGGGCAAGTATAGTCTCTGCGTCCGCCTCAGTCCCGTCGCCCCAGCCTTTTTCCGCCAGCATCTGCAGCATGGCGCCGTACTCCCGGCAGCCCAAAAGCTGATCGATGGTGGCGTCTGAAAAAAGCGATGCTTCCAGGGCCCTGACTCTGGCAACCGCAAAAGCATAATTTTCTGCCATAAATTCCTCCTATCTGAATGCCGTCAGGCGAAGACAAACTGATATACCCTGTCGGTCAGTCTGTCTCTCTCGGCGGCAAACAGGGCCTTGAAGGAACAGTTCTCCTCAATACCGCCATAGATCAGGACAAATCCGCCGTCGATCCTGCGTACCTCGTCGGACAGAACCAGGGAACCGCCCTTCGCTTTCGCGGCCTCGCTGATCACGTCGGCAAAGTCCTTCGGCAGACGTTTCTTATCCCGCTCGTTAAAGCAGATCTCGCCCTCTTTATCCAGGACATACCGTCCCAGCATCTTCTTTACCAGTTCAAAATACGCCGCGTCATCCAGACGGAAGATCTCTTCATAGGCTTTGTCGATCACGCCCGCGATGATCTCCTGCTTGGCGGCCAGGAGCCTCTGTCTCCTCTGCAGGTCGGCAGAGGATTTGGTCCTGGCGACCTCCGTATCTCTGGCCTGCCCGGCCTTTGCCTCAAGCGCCTCGCACTCCTGACGGCTCTGGGCGGCGGCTGCCTTTGCAATCTCTTCGGCCTCATGCTGCGCCGCCTGCCGGACACTCTCGGCTGCCGCGTTTGCTTCGGCGAGGATTTCGCTTACTATATTATCCAATCCGGCCATACGCCTTCCCTCCTACTCTGTACTTTCTTGGTGTCTGCCGTGTGTTACCGGATACCTGTAACGGAAAGTACGGAGATCAGCAGAGCAAGGATGGCGTAGGTCTCAACCATGGCCGGGAACAGCATGGCTTTACCGAACTGATCCGGTTTTTTTGCAAGGATCCCGATGGAAGCCGCAGAGGTCTTTCCCTGGTAAACACCGGAGATCAGACCTACCAGGCCGATGGGCAGGCAGGCTGCGCAGTACATAAGGCCTGTGGCAACGCTCATCTCTCCGGCTCCGCCGCCGATCACACCGATCTGGGACAGGGCGATGAAGCCTACCAGCAGACCGTAGATACCCTGTGTACCGGGCAGAAGCTGCATGATCAGTACTTTAGCGAAAAGTTCCGGTTTCTCGGACATAACACCGGCTGCCGCCTGGCCTGCGATACCTACACCCATAGCCGATCCGGCGCCTGCCAACATGACAGCGATAGCTGCTCCCAGTAATGCGTAAAAGGTTCCCATAGTCATGATAATTTTTCCTCCTTAATATCCACATATTTTGTGTTTTCTCTGAACGGATCAAACGGCCTTCCGCCGCCTTCATAAAATTTCCCGAAAAACTCCACGTACTGGAGCCTGTTCGTGTGTACATACGCGCCCAGCAGGTTGATGGCCAGATTCAAAGAATGGCCGATGATGAAAATGATAATAAACAGCACGGCGCCTATGACGGAGCTTCCGAACATGGAGCCCATGGAGTTGACGACCTGGGCGATAACGCCGGTGGCCAGGCCCAGGGCCAGCAGACGGGAGTAGGAAAGTACATCCGACAGCCAGCTCGTCACGCCGTATATATCATATGCCCCCAGGGCAATGCGCAGTCCGAAATTTTTATTGTCTCTTGCCGAGAAGAACAGGATTCCCAGTCCGCCCACGGCGATAAACGCCAGGGACAGCGGATTAATCCACGAGGGGAATACCACTCCCTGCCATCCGGCGATGGAGGCAAACAGCTCGCTGGGAAGCAAAAGCCCCAAAAGCCCCAGCAGGAACAGATACCACAGGCCCACGTCGCACAGGGCGTCCACTGCCTTTCCTTCTTTCAGCAAAGTATAGCCTTTGAGCCCCAGCCCCAGGAACAGATGGATCACGCCGAACAGCAGCGACCACATCAGCATGGTCATGGGATCGTTGAGCGGCACAAACCACAGCGCCCAGTCTCCGCCGAGGAAAGCCAGCGTGGCTTCGTTCTGTACGCCGAAGAACACATTCGCCACTACTTTCAGCATATCGCCGAAGAAGCCGCCAAACATCAGCCCCCAGAATACGGTGGATACGCCGCACCACATGAACATGGTGAGGGATTTGTGCATGCCCTCCCCCATCCGCGGGAATTTCTTCAATACGATGAAACAGGCCACGGCCATGATCAGTCCATAGGCTGCATCGGAAAGCATCAGTCCAAACAGGAATACATAGCACAGGGACATGATGAATGTAGGGTCGATCTCCCCCTTGTGGGGCAGACCGTAGGACTCCAGGATCCCCTCCCAGTTGCGGGAGAATCTGTTATTCGCCAGCTGCACCGGCGCCTCCTCGTCCTCGGAAATCTCTGTCACCTCCGCCATCAGGTCAAACTGGCTGTTCAGCCGGTCAACGGTACGGGCCGCATCCCTCTTCATGATGTAGCCGCTGATGATAAAGGTCTGTTTTGACTGAATCAGGTCCCCCAACACCTTGTATTTTTCTGCGCGGATCCGGAAATAGTCGGATACCCGGCGAAAATCCTCCCGCATGGATGCCATAGCATGGATCTGAGCCTCCAGCTCAGAGATCTCTTTCTCGATCTCACGAATCTCCTCTTTCCTCTTTGCCATGCGCTCCGCGGGCGTCCTCTCGGACACGCTGAGCCGTCTGGCGAAACCTTCCGCCCGGAGAGCTTCCTCCACGGCCGCCGCATCCTTCTTCATACATACCACTGCCAGACATACCTGGTCTTTGTCCGCGGACAGGATCTCCGCCTCCACGGCGTCAATGCCGGGCAGCCGCTCATGCAAAGCGGCGTCGATCATGTTTTGGGTGTATTCCGGACCCAAGGTGCCGTACAGCAGCGCCGCATGGACCGTACCCTGACAATTCATCGGCACATCCAGACCGGCCCAGGGCTTCAGCCCCTCAATGGCGGCTTCTTTTTTCTGGATCATGGAACGGGCATCGGAAATCTTCCGCTGCAGGCCCAAAAGCTCCCGGACCTTCGTCATGATAGCGCCGACCTGCTCCACCACTTGGGACAGATCATCCGCCTCGATCAGTTCCTTACCGGCCAACGATGCAAAAAGGGAAGCCTTCACAGGATCGTACTGATCCAGCACTTCCAGCGCCTGCTCGGCGAGGGAGAAGTTCTTCTCAAACTGCATTCTCTGGGACGTGGTATCCGTGCGCTTGAATACCTCGCTGCCCTCCAGATCGGGAATACACTCCACAGTACCCATCTTCTGCAGCAGTTCCAGAACTGCCTTTCTGTCCTTTTTCATGGCACAGATCGTCAGTTTCTGCATCTGCAATACTGCCATATCCGCATCGCCTCCTTTCTTAAATTTTTCTTTTTACACGAGTTCGGCAAGAATCATGGAAACGGCGCCTTTTTCTTTCCCGGCAGCCACCTTTTTCAAAGCCTGGATCTCAGCATCCACGGCTTCCATGGAACGTTTGAGAAATGCTTCGTTTTCCTTGTCCGCCGCTGCCTTCTGTCCGGCGATCTTTTCCTTCGCCCCGGCCAGCTCTTTCTGCTGCATGGCGGCAGCGTCTGCCTTCGCCCGCTCCACCGCAGCCCGGGCCTCTTCCTCGGCTTTGATCCGGATCTTCTCCGCATCGGCCTCTGCCCGCTCCACGGTCTCTAATGTTGTCTTTACCACGCTTCCTCTCACCACCTTTTCCAGGGTATATATACCCTTTGTTAACAAATTTTTCTAATTGAAGCAACGATTCTTATTATACTACCCGTTTATTTTATATTCCACTTTTTATTATTGACTAATTATTAAATTTTGATAAACTTTTCACACTGTATAAAATTTCGGACAAAAGCCCAAGTTATACACCTGCCGCGCACAGGAAAAATGAAAAAAGATTTCAAAAAAAAGCTGCCCTATAGGCAGCTCCCCTGTATTTATTTTGCTTGTGCCATCGAGAATAAAGTATCTTGTAAAAGTTTAGAGAAATTGATATTATTTTTTTCAGCAAAAGTATTCAGCCATGCAGGAATAGTAAGGTTTTTCCTTACAGCTTTTTCACCATATTTTTC
>DPJQ01000053.1:0-20893 GCA_003542935.1 Lachnospiraceae bacterium
ACTGCCTGGGCAGAACAGTGGAAAATTTATAAGGAAAAAGACGCGGCAGACGCAGATAAAGAGGCGGCTAAATACACAACGAATGAGGAGAGAAATGTTGACAGCATTACATTCCGTCTGCCGTCAAACGACATAGACGGCATATATACAGATATGTATGTCTCTGCCATGAATACCACGATGTCGGCATATTTTGCCTTTGATTTTGCGAACGCCGCTGTGGAGGACAGTGGAGACACATCGGAGAAGAAAAAAGGTTCGGCAAAAGTAGAGCAGTTTGGCGGGTATGATGTCAATGTAGTGGTATCCGTCCGGGATGGCAAAATCGTGGATATTGAAGTAGAAGGCAGCAACTTTGAGGGAACGCATGCGGATTACAATAGAGAAAAACTTCAGGCGGCGGCAGATGGACTGAAAGCATCTTATGTCGGCAAGTCTGCAATGGATGCAAAGGAAATTGAGGGAGTGGACGCGGTTTCCAGCGCTACGTATTCTTCCCGCGCCATCAAGGAGGCTGTCTTAAACGCGCTGGGGCTGGAGGCATCGGGCGAAGTCATTACCCTGCCCACGGAGAAACTGGCAGAGGGCACCTATGAGGTGGATATTGCCTTTTACACCGACAACGTGAAGCATTCCCTGGTCGAGAATGACAAGGCGAAGGCGACAATCATGGTCGATGGGGAAGGAACGATGACCCTCACAACGGCAGTGATCAATGGAACAGAGAAAGAACCTTTGTATTACTATGATTTTAATGGATATTACGCGGGAAATGCCGAAAGCGGTGAGTTAAAAGCCACCGATCAGGTAAAAAAAGAAGATATTGATTTTACAGATGATGTATTTGGCGCGGATGAAAAAGTTGTTACAGAGGTATCTTTCCCACTGGAAGGGGAATTTGCGGCGATTTACCGCACCAACGCCAGTATTTATGTTCCGGCCATGAAAAATCTCACAGGAGAAGTGGGAGGCGTAACATTTGATCGGGGAAGATTTTCTTCTGACTGCTTTGCGAAGGTTTACTGGGACAGCCTGAAAAGAGTGGAATCACCGGGGTCAGGATTCGGCTCTCAGGGAAAGGAACTGGAGGCAGATACATATACATTGCCGGTCAGCCTGAAAAACGCCGGCGATATCACAAAGGATTCCATGGCGGCAAGCTGCGTTAAAGATGGCAGGCTGGTTGTAAATGAGGACGGAACGGCAGATATTACCGTAGACCTGCAGGCGGTAACGGTTATGGGTATTACTGCCTGGGCAGAACAGTGGAAAATTTATAAGGAAAAAGACGCGGCAGACGCAGATAAAGTGGCGGCTCAATCTACAACAAATGAAGAGGGAAATATTGACAGCATTACATTCCGCCTGCCGTCAAACAGCATGGATGGCGTATATACAGATATGTATGTCTCTGCCATGAATACCACAATGTCGGCATATTTTGCCTTTGATTTTGCAAATGCCGTGAAACAGAAAGAAGCTTTGGCAGACGGCGTTTATGCGGTTACGGGCTCGATGTATAAACCGGATCTCGCCACAAAATCCATGGCAGATACGGCCTTGAATCACAATATACAGATGACAGTAAGGGATGGCAGGGCGACTCTTGCCATGAATTTCAAGGGTATGGCGATCACCGGAGTACAAGGGTATCTCGGCGGATTGAAATATTATGATACGGGTTACAGTAAAGATGCCAATGGCAATCCGACAGGCACATTGAAAGATGTAACGGTAGAGAGTGTACAGAAGTACAGTGACGGTGTTGTGATCTCGGATACTTACGGGAAAGACTATCCGGATGTGGTTCGTTTTGAATTGATTCCGGAAGCATGGGAAGACGGTATTGTACCGCTGCAGGTATTTGTACCGGTTATGGAGAGTATCACTGCGGGAACCGGAAACCAGAACGTTTATCTGAAACTGGAGCTGAACAGCCTGGAAAAGACGACGGTGGAGGATGAACGGTTTAAAGAAACAGAGGAGGCGCCCAAAAACCCGGCAGCATCTTCCGGAACAGACACACCCAATCCGTCGCCGGGTGCAGGGACAGACACACCCAATCCGTCGCCGGGTACGGGGACAGACACACCCAATCCGTCGCTGGATACAGGAACCACCACCCCCAATCCCTCACCGGATACAGGAAATAACGGTGGAACAACCACATCTCCGTCTCCTTCGCCGACAACAGGGAAAACGGACAAACCAAAAACGACGACGTTAAAAACAGGACAGACGGCTACGGTCAAGGGACATACCTATAAAGTTACGGCAAAAGGAAAAGTTGCTTTTACAAAGTGCAAGAAGAATGCAAAAAGTGTAACGATTCCGGCGACAGTCAAGATCAAGGGAGTTACCTGCAAGGTAACGGCCGTTGAAAAAAATGCGTTTAAAAACAATAAGAAACTGACTACGGTAACCCTGGGTAAAAATGTAACCAAGGTAGGAAAGAAAGCCTTCACGGGGTGCAAGAAATTAAAAACGGTAAAATTGCCAAAGGGACTTTCTAAAAAGAAAAAAGCAGCATTAAAGAAACAGGTTCAGAAAGCAGGGGTTTCTTCTAAAGTAAAAATAAAATAATGGCATTTTTACGGATTGCTTATGCTGCATAAAGCGGAGTGGAAATGATATGAAAAAGACGGGCGGATGTGTCATATTTTCATGGATACTGGCTGCCGTATCGATATTGGGATTACTTGTACCGATATCTTTGGAACGGTTGCAAAGTACAGAGGTTCTTGCGAGTTCGTCAGACAACACCGACGGTGTCTATACGATTGAGGGCAGGCTGTGGCACGCCACGATGGATCAGCCTTCCATGGGAAATTCGGCGCTGGTCCAGCCGATGGAGATTGTAAAAAGTGGTGAAAGCGTCACTCTGCGGATGGAGTTCCGGCCGTTAAATTCCGGTGCGTTTTCCGGATATTTATATAGCTTTCACTATTTTCCCTCATGGAATAATGAAAGCGGAGTGCCGAATGAGGCGGAAGAACCAGTGCCGGTGACAGTGACTGAGTATTACGACGGAATATATGATGATTATAATCATCCGGCCACGGGTTTAGATGAGGCGATCAGGGGAAAGTTTTATCCCCACTATGCCGTTATGCCGATTGAGTGGAATGCAGCCTCTGCGTGGGTACAGGTATATGTGCCTGTAATGGAGGCGATCAGCGCGGGAAGCGGTAAGCAGTATGCAAGGTTGTTGTTAGACTGGGATACGCTGAAGAAGACAGAGGAAAAAGCGGGAGATGTATCCACATCTCCCGCGGATCCTCCGTCGGACAGCGGGGATCCTCCGACGGAAACTGTAGTGCAGGATAAAGACGATGGCAAAGAAAATGATTCGGAAAACAGCAGCCAGGCGGGAAATGAAAAATTGACGATAGATTCCCTCAAGGATGGTACATATACGGTTGCAGGAACGATGGTAAAGCCGGATAAAAAGACAAAATCCATGTCAAATGAGGCGATAGACCATAATATCATTCTGGCGGTAAAAAAAGGAAAGTATAGTCTGACCGTGAGCCTTTCAGGATTGACCGTAGGAAATTCCAAAGGGTATCTCAGCAAGTTAAAATATTTTAAGACAGGCTACAAAGAAGATGAAAATGGTGTGCCGACAGGGAAAAAAGCAGGAGTCACCATAAAAGCATACCAGAAGGACGATTCCGGTAAAAAGGTGTCTGATGCCTATGGGACGGATTATCCCGCAAAAGTAACGTTTCCGATGATTTCAGAAGCGAAAAAAGACGGCTGTGTGCCGTTGCAGGTATATGTGCCAATCATGGAGGCGATCAGTGAGGGGACAGGTACGCAGCCCGTCTATCTGAAGTTGGATGTATCCTCCATTGTGGAAGGGAAAAAGAGTGAAAAAAGCAGTTCCGCCAAGGAGACATCCGATAAAAAGAATCAGTCTGAATCCGGTAAAAGTTCCACCGGTTCTTCCAGAAGTAGTTCAAAAAAGAAATCCGCGTCGGCTGCGGTAAATGCCGGTTCTGATACAGGCAGCGGGGTAAAAGGAACCGTGTATTCCTGTCAGGTCATTCCCAGCTATAAACATCCTGTTACCGGCGGTGTAGAAGATTCCGGAGGGGCATCTTCTTATGCTACCGGACAGGGCATGGTAGAAAGTGTTATGGGAACTTCCGGAATGCTGGAAGAGACCGGGGACGGGGCCTGTTATCTGACGATGCGCATGAGCCTGATGGATATGACGTCAAAGCATGCATTTTGGGTGCAGAAAAGAGGAGAATCCGGCTGGAAGTCCGTTTCTGCCACTGTGACGCAGAATGGTACAGACAAAAACGGAAAGACATCGGACTTTTGTTTTTCGGTTCCGGATAAAGACAGCATTGTCAAGGTATCCATGTATGTGGAACCGATGGGAAGAGACGTGGTCTTTTATGCTTCCCTGAAAAATCTGAAAAAAGGCCGGCCAAAAGATATGAAGTCGACAAAAGTATCCGGCGATGCGATAGACGTAAAGGCGGCGGCAGAGGAAGGCAGTGCGGCTGCAGGCGAGCTGCCGGATGCGATGAATATAATGACAGCGGCAGGGGAGGACGGAGAAGACAATGCGGCTGCAGCAGGGCTGCCGGGAGAAACAGGAGATGTTTCATCCGTTTTTGACACTGGCCTTGGCAGCGCCCAGGGATTGAGCTTGTCCACAGAAGGAGCAGATGTCCCGACGGCAAACGATCCGGGCAGCACAGAAGAGGATGTCGGTGAAACGGCAGGGGCAGGCGGCAACGGAGAGATGTCTTTCGGGAAATGGATCCTTGTGCTGACATTATCAGCGACGATGTCGGGGCTTTTGCTGATGGCGGCAGGGGCGGGACTTGCCTACTATTTCCGCCGAAACTGGCGCAGATGGGGAGAGGAGATGGCAGATGACGAGGATTAGGTCTCATGTTTGTCTTGTGATCGGGTGTGTACTGTCCCTCGTTTTGCGTGGATGCGTGGATCAGCACCCGGAAAACGGGGAGGAACAAAAGAGCAGGGTGGTTTCTTCAGAAGAGACATTCACAGGCAGTGAAAGCGCAGAGAGTTCCGCCTCCGACAGCCTGCCGGCAATGTTGGAGATTACCGATGAGGCAGAAAAAGCGGCGGTGGAAGCGGCCAGGGAGAAAGTAAAAGGGCTTGGCAGAGAACCGAGGCTCATCGCGACATCTCCTGCTGTAGCGGATATTTGTGACAAACTGGATCTTGATCTGGCGGGCGTGTGTGAGACTTCTGTTTCTGCACTGCCGTCCAGATATGAGGGGATAACAACAGTGGGAGCCGCTATGAGTCCGGATATGGAAATTATTTCTTCTCTTGCTCCTGACTGGATACTCAGCCCGGCTTCTTTGCAGAGTGATCTGCAGCCAAAGTACGAGACGGTAAAAACGGAATGGGCATTTCTGAATCTGAAAAGCGTACAGGGAATGTACCGTTCGATTCAGGAATTGGGTTCGATTTTTGACAGGGGGGCGGAAGCGGAGCAACTGGTGAGCGACTTTATCTCTTTCTATGATAAATATCAGAAAGAAAACGCGGAAAAACAACACCCCAAAGTGTTGATACTGATGGGGCTCCCGGGCAGTTACATTATTGCCACACCGAATTCTTATGTGGGGAATCTGGTGGAACTGGCAGGCGGTGACAATGTTTACAGTGATACAGAGGAAGAATTTTTGACAGTCAACACAGAGGACATGAAAAAGAAAGAACCTGATGTGATCCTGCGTGCTGCTCATGCCCTGCCGGATCAGGTGGCAGAGATGTTTGCGGATGAGTTTGCCACCAGCGATATCTGGAAACATTTTACGGCGGTGCAGGAAGGGAGAGTGTATGATTTGTCGTATGATAAGTTCGGCATGAGCGCTGCTTTTTCCTATAAGGAAGCATTGGATGAACTGCGGCCGATGTTGTATCCCTAGAAACGGGCGAGAGGAGGCGGAGTGTTGAGTAAATGGAGCAGGAATGAATGCGGGAACACGGATGACAAGAAGCTGCATGGTAAGAAAATCCGTGTGGGGATTGCCTATATTGTGACGGTTATACTGCTCTGTGGACTTTTCCTTGCGGCAGTTAATACGGGAAGCCTCAAGGTAAGTTTTCCGGAATTGTTCAGGGGGCTGTTCGTTGCGTACGATTCCAATGTGGCGGCGATTTACGACCTTCGTTTTCCAAGGATTATCATTTCGATGCTGGCAGGGGCAGCCGTTGCGGTGTCCGGTGTCCTTTTTCAGGCGGTGTTAAAAAATCCGCTGGCAGACCCGGGCATTATCGGAATATCCAGCGGGGCTGGGCTGGCTGCCATATGTATGACAACGCTGGCTCCGGCTTTGTACTTTTTTACACCGGTTGCTGCCTGCATCGGCGGCATTTTTGCGTTTTTCATTGTGTATGTTCTGTCGTGGAAAGGGGGACTAAGCCCGTTGCGGATCATCCTGACAGGTGTTGCCGTCGATGCTTTTTTCACAGGGTTCTCCAGTGTGGTAAGTTCCATGTCGGGCGGGGACAGAAATGGAGTGGCATCGATTGTAGAAGGAAATATCGCACAGAAGACATGGGAGGATGTGCGGACGTTGTTGCCTTATGTTGCGGTTGGCCTGGTTCTGGCATTGTTGTCTGTGAGAAAGTGTAATCTCCTGGCATTGGAGGATAAGACAGCCAGAAGTCTTGGCGTTAATGTCAACCGGGCCAGGATAGGGATTTCTGTTGTGGCGGTGATTTTGGCAAGCATTTCTACGGCGATTGTGGGAGCGGTCAGCTTTTTAGGGTTGATTGTGCCGCATATTGGAAGACTGCTGGTGGGAAGTGACCACAGGAAGCTGATTCCCTTTTCGGCATTGGCCGGAGCCGTTACCTTTCTTTTTGCGGATACGCTGGGCAGAACCATTGCCAGACCCTATGAAGTGGCGGCGCCGGTGGTAATGAGTGTTATAGGAGGCCCGTTCTTTCTTGTTTTGTTGAGGAGAAAAAAATGAAGAGCGTGGGTGAATATATGATGCGCGTGAAAGAACTTTCTTTTTCATATGGAAAGAATAAGATACTGAAAAATATTTCCCTGGAGATTCCGGAGGGAAAGATTACAACCATACTGGGGGCGAATGGCTGTGGCAAATCCACGCTTTTTTCCCTGATGACCAAAAATCTGGTGCCGGGAAAGGGAAACATCTATTTGCAGAAGAAAAATATTGGGGGAATGTCTCTGGGGGATTTTGCCTGCAGGGCAGCCATTGTTCACCAGTACAATACGGCGGCAGACGATATGACGGTGGAACGGCTGGTAGCAATGGGGCGTACTCCCCACCAAAAGGTTTTCGGCGGCAGGAGTGAAGAGGATGAACGCCTGGTGGAGTGGGCGCTGTCCGTTACGAACTTGCTGGATTTTTGTGGCAGGGAAGTTGGAAAACTGTCGGGCGGCCAGAGACAGCGTGTGTGGATTGCCATGGCGCTGGCACAAAATACGAAACTGCTCTTTTTGGATGAACCCACTACCTATTTAGATATCCGTTATCAGTTGGAGATATTGGAACTGGTAAAAAGGCTAAACACGGAGTTTGGCATTACAATCGTTATGGTTCTTCACGAAATTAACCAGGCAATTCATTTCTCTGACAGGATTATTGGTCTGAAGGATGGCCATGTAGTGGTGGAAGGTGCGCCGGAAGAGGTGATTACTTCGGAGACCCTGGCAGAACTGTATGGGGTAAAGCTGGGAGTGACACTGATAGAAGGACACAAATATGTTTTAACGGCATAAAAGTGTGAGAAGAACGCGTAGACGGCGTTTTTCTCACTAAGTACGCCGGTGGAGGTGACAAACGTGAAAAATCCGTTGAAGATATTGTGGATAGCGCTGGGCTTTTTATGCCTGGTACTGGGGACTGTCGGCGTGGTATTGCCGATACTTCCAACGGTGCCGTTTTATATGGCAACCGTGTTTTGTTTTGCCAAAAGTTCGGCCAGGCTTCATGCCTGGTTTGTAGGTACAGGCTTATATAGAAAACATTTAGACAGTTTTGTGCAAAACAGGTCGATGACCCTGCGGAGCAAACTGACAATCATGGGAAGCGTGACGGTGGTAATGGCAATTGGGTTTATTGCCATGCGGTATGTGCCGATTGGTCAGATTTGCCCGTCTGTAGTCTGGGTATGTCATGTTTTCTATTTTGCATTTCGGATTAAAACGGTTTAGAAGGAGTCAGGGGAATGATAAAAACAAGGCTGGTCAGGTTGTTATCGCATGCCGGGAAATATATTCTATATCAAATTTTCTGGCAGTGGGGAGCATTGGCGGCTCAGATTGTGGCGGTATTTACCATATCAGGATTTTTTGAAAATCTGTATCAAGGAGATATAACCGGGAATCTGGTCATGCAAAAGGGCTGCATCCTTGCTGCGGTGCTTGCCGGACGTTTCCTGTGTGACAGAATGGCAGCGAAGGCTTCCTATCAGGCGAGTGTAGACGTAAAAAGAGTGCTCCGTGATAAAATATATGAAAAACTGCTGAGGATAGGCGCCTCCTATCATGAAAAGATTGGGACATCAGAAGTAGTACAACTGTCAACGGAGGGAGTGGAGCAGTTGGAAACCTATTTTGGGAAATATCTTCCCCAGCTTTTTTACAGTCTGCTTGCGCCGGTGACATTATTTATTGTGCTTTCAGCCACAGCCAGCGTGAGGGCCAGTGTCGTCCTTCTGGTCTGCGTTCCTTTGATACCGTTATCCATTGTGGCGGTTCAGAAGATTGCGAAGAGGTTATTGAATAAATACTGGAGTATTTATACGGGACTTGGTGATTCTTTTCTGGAGAATCTGCAGGGACTTACCACGCTCAAAATCTATCAGGCCGACGGGAAAAAGGCCAAGATCATGGACAGGGAAGCGGCAGAGTTTCGGAGAATTACCATGAAAGTGCTGACAATGCAGCTGAATTCTACCAGTGTCATGGATATTGTGGCGTATGGAGGGGCAGCGGTGGGGATGATTGTGGCGGCAAATGAATTTCTGCGTGGCGCAATTGATTTCGGGCAGGCAATGTGCATCGTGCTTCTTGCCAGTGAGTTCTTTATTCCTTTACGCCTGCTGGGGTCGTTCTTTCATATTGCCATGAACGGAATGGCGGCAAGTGATAAGATTTTTCATCTTCTGGATCTGGAGGAAGACAAGACGGGGGAAAGGATTTTTGACAGGGAACAGTTAAAGGAATTATCGGTAGAGATGAACCATGTGTATTTTTCTTATCAGAAGGAGCGTGAAATCCTCCATGGGGTATCCCTGAAAATTCCGGCCGGCTCTTTTGTTTCGCTGGTGGGAGAATCCGGCTGTGGAAAGAGTACCATCGCCTCATTGCTGACGGGAAAAAACAGAGGGTATACCGGGCAGATTACCCTTGGCGGTGTGCCGATCGCAGATTTGTCAGAGGCGGAACTGATGCGTCATGTGACGGTAGTGCGGCATAACAGCTACCTTTTCAAGGGTACTGTCCGGGAGAACCTCCGGCTTGCCAGACCGGATGCTGCGGAAAGGGAGATGGAGGAAGTGTTAGAGAAGGTCAATCTCTGGGGATACCTGCAGGGGCAGGAAGGACTCGACACAATGGTTTCGGAAAACGGCGGTAATCTTTCCGGGGGACAACGCCAGCGCCTCAGCATGGCAAGGGCCTTACTGCATGACAGCGAGATGTATATCTTTGATGAGGCGACCTCCAACATTGACGCGGAGAGTGAGGAGATGATCATGGAAGTGATTCATGAACTGGCGAAACAAAAGACAGTGCTGTTAATCTCGCACAGGCTGTTCAATGTTGTCTCCTCCGACTGTATTTATATGTTGCGGGACGGAGCGGTTGCAGAGAGCGGCACCCATAAGGAACTGATGGCGGAGAGAGGGACATATTATAAACTCTATGAGAGACAGAGAGAGTTGGAGAGGTTTGAAAAGGGGCGTGTGGCAGTTGGATAGGAAGGAGAAAAGAAGACGGAGCGGAGTACTCATTATGGGACAGTTGATCGGTTTGGTCCGGCCTCTGCTCCATATAATGATATTGGCGGTGGTACTTGGGGTGTTGGGGTATCTGTGCGCTGTTTTTCTTACCATTTTGGCGGGACAGGTCATTTTGAAAGGACTGTCCGCTGATATGACGCTCTTTTATGGATTATCGGCAACGGAGATTTTTATGATCATAGGAGTCATTGCCGTGCTGCGGGGCGTGCTTCATTATATGGAGCAGTACTGCAATCATTTTATTGCTTTTAAGCTGCTGGCAATCATCCGTCACAAAGTATTTGCGGCGCTGAGAAAGCTTTGCCCGGCAAAGCTGGAAGGGCGAGAGAAGGGAAATCTGATTTCCATTATTACAACGGACATTGAGCTTCTGGAAGTGTTCTATGCACATACCATTTCACCCATTGCCATTGCCGTACTGACTTCGCTGGTGATGGTGTTTTTCATGGGACAGTATCATGTCTGCGCGGCTGTTCTCGCAGTGGCTGCCTATCTGATTGTCGGGGCGGTGATACCTGTGTGGAATGGTCACAGAGGAAGTGAAAAAGGCATGGCATTCCGCACAGAGTTTGGGGAACTGAATAGTTTTGTTCTCAGTTCCCTTCGCGGTCTGGATGAAACGATCCAGTATGGGGGCGGGCAGGACCGCAGAGCAGCCATGGAGAAGAAATCGGAGGAACTCGGTAAGCTGCAGAAAGAATTGAGCAAACAGGAGGGGGGACAGCGTTCCGTAACCAATTTTCTGATTCTTCTTTCTTCTTTTGCCATGCTTTTGCTGACAGAGTATTTGCAGGGCCGGGGAGAAATTGGTTTTGATGGCGTCATAACCTGTACGGTGGCGATGATGGGTTCCTTTGGCCCGGTGGTAGCCCTTGCCAGTCTTTCGAATAACCTGAACCAGACACTGGCCAGTGGTGAGCGTGTGCTGTCAATATTGGAGGAGGAGCCGGTGGTGAAGGAAAACCCTGGGGAAAGTAAGCCTTCTGCCTCTACAGGGGCAAACGTGGAGGATGTTACTTTCGCATATGGCAGGGACGTGATCCTGAAAAAATATAATCTGCAGGCAGACAAAGGACAGATCGTGGGCATTCATGGCGCCAGTGGTTCCGGAAAATCTACGGTATTAAAACTGCTGATGCGATTCTGGGACGTGACAAGCGGAAAGGTGGAAGTATCCGGTGAGAATGTGCAGACAATGGCGACAAAGAAACTGCGGGAGTATGAAAGTTTTGTGACGCAGGATACGGACATGTTTCATGATTCGATTGCCGCCAATATTGCCATTGGAAAACCGGATGCCACCAGAGAGGAGATTATCCGGGCGGCAAAAAATGCGTCTCTGCATGATTTTGTCATGAGCCTGCCGGAGGGCTATGATACGGAAGTAGGTGAGCTTGGCGATACGCTGTCCGGTGGGGAGAGACAGCGTATCGGCATTGCCAGGGCTTTTCTGCATGACGCGCCGTTGCTGCTTCTTGACGAGCCTACAAGCAACCTGGATTCTCTTAATGAGGGTGTGATATTAAAGGCCCTGCAGGAAAACTGCCGGGAAAAAACGGTTATCCTGGTGTCGCACAGGAAGTCTACGATGAGCCTGGCAGATGTGGTTTTTGAGATGGAAAAGGGAAGGAACTCTTAGTTGGAGAGGGTATGGAGGATCGCGGCGGCGCGCCGGACATATAAAGGATTTGACAAAAAAGAATTTCCTGTTTAAAGTATGGAGTGAGATAGAAAATCTGCTATCTGAAATGAAATGCGAAATATACAAGAACACAGGAGGTGTCCCTGTTTGGCGCAGAAAGTGACCTTAAAAGAAATAGCACAGAATACAGGCGTATCTCTGGGTACCGTGCACAGGGCCATATATGGCAAGAGCGGTGTTCGGGAGGATACCAGACAGCGGATTCTGGATGAGGTGCGGCGGCTGAATTATCAGGTGGATGAGACGGCTTCCGCTTTGAAGCGGCATGAAAAGAGGGTGGCAGTAATTTTGCCCAAAGCTCAGAATGAGGAAAGATTCTATTTCCGCGGGCTCTGGCAGGCCATCCGGCAGGCAGCCGGGGAGATGGAACGCTATAAAATACAATATGAGTACATAGAATCTCCCTACCCGTTGTCCGAGATCTGGAGAGAGCTGGAGCGGGTGTATGATGAACAGCTGGACGAAATCGACGGTCTGATTACTGCGGCAGACGGCGAGGAGGCCAGTGTATGGATCTCCCGTTTTGCCAAGCGGCGAATTCCTATTGTATTGTTGTCCAGCCATTACATTGGGGACAGCCCCATGGTGAGCTGCATCAAAGGTGATCATGAGCGCTGCGGCAGCCTGGCAGCGGAGTTCATGCAATATGGGCTAAAACCCGGGGGCGGAAAGGTTTTGCTGTTCGGCGGCGATGAGCGGGTCTACAGCAACAGTGTCTATGCCCGGCGTTTTGAAAAGGAAATGCAAAATCGGGGATATGATCTTCTGCGGATAAACGGGTTTGGCTGGGAGGAAATAGAGGCTCCCTGCCGACAATGCCTGGAAACAGAGCATATACAGGGAATTTTCGTGGCAAATGCGAGAAACACGTATGCTGTCTGCCGGATCATGGCGGAGATGCGGCTGGGTGAAGATATCCTGGTGGTGGGATCGGATGTGTTTGAGGAACTGCGCCCTTATTATGAGAGCGGTCTTTTGAATGCCACGATCTGCCAGTACCAGTGGGAACAGGGAAACCGTGCCGTAAAGCAAATGTATGAATATCTGATTCGCGGAAATATCCTGCAGAAAGACGAGATGATGCCCCCGGTGTTGTTGATGAAGAACAATTATGAGTATTTTTTGTGACGACAGACAAGAACCAGGGGGGGTAAGACGGTATTCATTGACAGATATTGTATCTGATAATAATGAGAACAGAATATAGAGAGTAAATGAGGGCTGATGTGCCGACATGTTCAAATAAGTACATGTTGGTGCGTCAGTTCTTTTTTTGTGTGAAAATGCACAAAAAAGAAAGATGTTTTTTTGTGGTTTGTCCAAAAATATAAAAAGCTGTTGACAAAATTTCTGAGTTAGTGAATAATGTTTTTAAAGAAACTAAAACGTTTTACAAAAACGATTAATTTTCTTTTGAAAGTAGATGCAATACAGAAAAAACGAGGAATGCAGTGTGACAGGAAAGGAGGATGCAGGATGTCATATTACAGGAAAAAATGTGATGTGGAGGAAGTCAAAGCCGGAAACGGCCACAGTTCTTTCCCCATGTTGGGAGAGGAAGAAGGATGTACAAACGGCTGTTGCGGAGGGATCAGCTATTATTCTTCCACAGTGTATACACCGGCGGCAGTACATGAGGATCAGGAGGGCTTCATCGTTCTGTCCGGAAGCGGCTGGGCCAGGATTGGCGGGGAGGAATTCGCAGTGGAACCGGAGACGGCGTTTATCGCCCCGGCGGGAACTGCGCATCAGATGAGGAGCAGCGACGCGCTGGTGCCGCTGGTGTTGTTTTGGTTTCATGCCCAGCCGTAAAGAAAATTTCCGGGATTACCGGAATCGGTTTTGGTTTCCCAGAAACCGAAGAAGTATGGGAAAAGAAAGGAGAAGGAGAATGAGTCAGGAAGAAGCGGCGGAGAAAAACGGTATCGCGCTGGTCAGCGTGGATGAATACAGAGATCATAGCTGTACGGTTTCCCTGCTTGATGGGGAGATTCCCGGTGCCGAAGTGTTTCACCATTCGCTGAAAAAAGGGGAAGTTTTGTTTTTAGGCGAACAGCCGGAGAAACTGAGAACACTGCTGGTCATTGACGGCGCCATTGCCCTGAAGGATGCGGAGGCAGGGAGTATCCTGGGTGAGAAATGTACTTATGTGGCGAAGATAGGGGAGGTAGTGAGAGCAGATTGTCTGTCGGACACCCATATTTTGGAGATTCTCTGGCAGCTGGATGAAGCAGAACTCAATTCTCTTTTTCAGGGTGGTACGCAGCTGCCGATGATCCAGGAATATAAAAAGTGCAGCCAGTACCGGGAAGAATTTAAGACGAAGAAATCTATCAGTCGCGCCATGATCGACCATCATGCGCTGCCGGGCTTCTGTATGGGTTCCAATGAATCCTACGGGCCGGATCTGGTGGGAAAACATGCTCATCCTTTGTTGGATCAGTTTTTCTTTTCCTTTGAGGAAAACGATGTGGATCTGCTGATCGACGATATGGTACAGCCCTATAAAGGAAATACGCTGATTCATATTCCTCTGGGATCTGACCACGGCGTATCGATATCCGGAGGTAAGAAAATGCACTACGTATGGATAGACTTTATGGTGGGGGCCGGAGCGGTCAGCTATCTGGATGATGTGCATAAAAAAACAGGGGTGCTGGAAGAATTTAACGGAAAGCATCAAATTGTGAGGTAAAGACAGCGGAGATTGGTTTACATAAGCCTAAGCACTTTTCGCTGAGGCTGTAAAAATATAATTCAGGGCAAAATACCCTGATAAATAAAAGAAAAAGGAGAAAGAAAATGAAAAAGAGACTGAGTTTTGCGATGGCGATGGCACTGGCGGCAGCTACACTGGCAGGATGCGGCGGATCGGGCGGATCCGAAAGCTCCGCGGCTCCTCAGCAGGATGCGGGCAGCCCGGCCGCGGAGGCGGCAGACAGTTCCACGGCTCAGGAATCCGCTGGCCAGGGATCAGGCACAGAGGTGGCTGCGGATGCTTTTGAGATCATGGTAGCCTATGAAAATAATCCCGGTGAGGCGGTGGATCTGGCCTGTAATCACTGGAAAGAGGAGCTGGAGAAGATCAGCGGCGGCAAAATGACCATGACGCTCTATCCGTCCAGCCAGATGGGAGATAAAAATGAGGTAATCGACATGGCTCTTTCCGGCGATTCCATCATCACGATCGGCAACGATTCTTTCTACGCGGATCTGGGCGTCAGCGATTTCAATGTTACTTTCGCTCCCTATCTGATCGAATCCTGGGAAGATTTTGACAAGATCCATGAGAGCGACTGGTATGCCGAACAGGTATCCCAGCTTGAAGGACTGGGCCTGCATCTGGTGAGCAACAACTGGCACTACGGCGTTCGTCATCTGATGTCCGCAAAGCCGGTAAACTCCATTGCTGATCTGAAAGGTATGAAAGTGCGTACCCCCAACTCCACGGCAGAGTCCAGCAACTTTGTGGCCCAGGGAGCGGTCTCCACGCCTATGGCGCTGAGCGAGGTGTATACGGCTTTGCAGCAGGGAACCATTGATGCCGTAGAGAATCCCCTGGACGTGCTCCAGGCCAATGCGTTCTACGAGGTGGTAAAAAATCTGACTCTGACAGGTCACACTTACATCAATGCCTCCTGGCTGTATTCCGAGGATCTCTGGAACAGCCTGACTGAGGAACAGCAGGGATGGTTTATCCAGTCCGGCGAGGCCGCGGCAGAGTATTTTAACGGTATTGTCGAGGAGGCCGCCGACAAAGCGCTGGAGGATATGAAAGCCCAGGGCGTGACGGTACAGGAATTTGACAGAAGCGGCTGTGCCGATGCGACGAAGGCATTCTGTGAGCTTCCGGAGATCAACGGAAAATGGTCTGACGGATTGTACGAAAAGATTACGGAGATACTGGGAAGATAAAAACGGCCCGGCCTGTACGGTGGCTGCCCGGCAAAGCCTGTGCGGCGGCCGTACAGGGGCGAAGAAAGGGGAATTATGAGAAAAATCGGGAAATATGCAGTCAATATTGACCTTTTTATTGCGTGTGCGGCATTGGTTGCCCTGGTATTTGTCACTTTTTCCAATGTGATCCTCAGATACTTTTTCAACGCTCCCTATCAGTGGGGCGAGGAAGTGCAGATGATCCTGATCGTATGGCTGATCTGGTTCGGGGGCAGCTGTGCTTTCCGCACCGGGGATCAGATCTGTGTGGATATGGTACTGGGGCTTTTACCGAAAAAAATGCAGGGTATCATTAATATTGTGATCTATATCCTGTCCGTGGCAGTACTGTTATTCATGTTCAGGCAGGGGATTTCCTATGTCATGCAGCTTGCAGCTACCCATCGTGTTACGGAGACGCTCCACGTTCCGAGGGCATTTATCTATTCCTGTATGCCCATCAGCTGTTTCCTTATGATCGGGAACCTGACTTATGCCACCGTGAAAGATATAAGAAGAGAAAGAGAAGAGGGGGTGGATGAGAATGAATAGTATTTTAGCCCTGTGTGCCATTGTCATACTGTTACTGCTGTTTTTAAAGATGCCGGTGTTTCTTTCTCTGCTGTCGGGGACGATCGTGTATTTTCTGGCGAACAGTTCCACGTCGATCCAGATGATCGCTCAGCGGGCCATCTCCGGTATGGAGAGTACGCCGCTGCTGGCCATTCCTTTTTTTGTGGCAGCCGGTATTTTTATGAACTATTCCGGCGTCACTAAGCGGATCATGGATTTCTGCAGCATTGTCACAGGACGGATGTGGGGCGGGCTGGCCCAGGTGAATGTACTTTTGTCTACGTTGATGGGCGGACTGTCAGGGTCAAATATTGCCGACGCGGCCATGGAATCCAAGATGCTGGTGCCGGAGATGGAGAAGAAGGGTTTTTCCAAAGCATTTTCTACGGTGGTTACGGCCAATTCGGCCATGATTACGCCTCTTATTCCGCCGGGGATCGGTATGATCGTGTACGGTTCCATTGCGGGTGTATCGGTGGGAAAACTGTTCGTGGCCGGTATCGGCCCGGGACTTTTGCTCTGTGTTGCCATGATGATACTGGTTCGGATGATCTCTAAAAAGAGAGGATATAAACGTCTGCGGGAAGATAAAATAACCGTCGGAGAGAAGGTGAATGCCCTGAAACCGGCTCTGCTGCCTTTAATGCTGCCCATTATCATTATCGGCGGTATCCGCATCGGTATTTTCACACCCACCGAGGCGGGATCGGTGGCCGTGGTATATGCCCTGGTCCTGGGACTTTGTTATCGGGAGCTCCGCACAAAAGAGATTGCCCGGGGTTTGAAGGAGACTGCGATCACCACAGCCAGTATCATGCTGATCGTGGGCGCGGCATCGGCCTTTGCCTGGGTGCTGACCAAAGAGCAGGTGCCCCAGCAGCTTACGGCTTTCATGGTGGAGCATATCCACAATAAATATGTTTTCCTGATCATGGTGAACCTGTTCCTGCTGCTGGTCGGGATGTTCATTGAGGGTAATGCGGCTCTGATCGTGCTGGTTCCTCTGCTGCATCCCATCGCCATGGCTTACGGCATCGACCCCATCCATTTTTCCATGGTGTTTATTTTTAACATTACCTTGGGCGCGGTTACGCCTCCTATGGGAATGCTGATGTTTGTCACCTGCGGTATTACAGGCTGCGAAATACGGGACTATCTGAAGGAATCCATTCCTTTCTATGTAATGCTGTTTGTCTGTCTGGCTATTTTGACTTTTGTTCCGGCCTGTACGACGGGGATTGTAAATCTGATCTGGTAATTTGAGGAGGAAATCTTGAATCATGACATCGAGAGAAAGAATTTTATGTGTTCTGGAGGGAGGGATTCCGGACAAGGTTCCGGTAAGTCCTTTCATCCAGGAAGAGTATCTGTCCTACTATTTTAATAAGAAAAATACGGATCGCCTGCATGATGCAGTGGCACTGAGAAAGGAACTGGACTTTGATCTGGTGACACGCCAGTATGTCAATGAGATACCGTATTTTCTGCAGAGAAATTTTCCAAACTGGGAAGTTGACCGGAAACTGGAAGTGATTAAAGGAAACTACATAAGGACAGTGACGGTAAAAACGCCCGGGCGGGAGCTAAAACAGGTGGAGGGGGCCCCCTATAATGAGAAAGTGCTGAGTGGTATCCATTTCAGCACCATGGAATATCTGATCAAAAATTCAGATGACTTTGAGGCGTTAAAAAAATATTGCCCGAAGCGGGAAAAGCAGGATGTGGAGCATATCCTGGAATCTGCCCGCGTGGCGAAAAAAGAGATTGGCGATCTGGGGATTTCCTGTCCCTGGGCCATGGGCGGTGTATATAATCTGGCTTCTACTTATATTAATGTACAGGATATGATGGTAGACGCCATGATGGAGGAAGCATACTACGGGGATTACATGGATTTCTTTGCCGGTCTGGTGGCCTCAGACCATGAGATATTCGCGGAGAGTGAATTTGACTGCGTGGGTATTCAGGGGAATATTGCCAACGGCGGTATGATGGGTGCGGATTATTTTGAGGAACATGTGCTGCCCTACGAGCGCAGGGCCATCGATGTGCTGCGGGCGGCCGGGAAGCCGACAGTCTATCACAACTGCGGCAAAGCGAAAAGTCTCTATCCGGTTTATCCGAAGCTGGGCATTACGGTGTGGGAGACGGTCTCGGAGGCGCCTCAGGGAGACAACGTACTGGCTGAGGCAAAAGAGTATTTCGGCGATCGGCTGATCCTTTTCGGGAATTTTGACCAGGTGCATTTCCTGAAAGAGGCCACACCTGACGAGGTGGAACATAGGGCCCGTAAATTGATGGAGACGGGGAAGAAGGACGGGCATTTTATCTTTGCCTGCTCCGACTATCTGGAGACAGGGACGCCGCTGGAGAATGTTAAAGCGCTCCTTCGGGGAGCCCGGGCGGCATCGGAATATTGAAATGAAAACGTACAGGATCCAGGGTGTGTTTTGCCCTGGATCTTCATTCTTCTCTATTAGTTTTTTTGAGAATGATTCATAAAAGATTCTCTTTCTTACATTTTTGTTCGTAAATCTCTTTTAAATCATCAACAGCCATTTCAACGTCAAAGGTATGGAAGCCGGGCCAGCACTCATTCATCGTTTTGGCATCAGCAATTTTATATATTTCATGGCTATATTCACCCGTGTAGTAATGCCAATAGCGATAGGTATACCCTGTCCAGTATATGACTTCCAAAGAATAAGCCGTGCCCGCTTTTTTGAGCCCGCCTATTTCAGCATTTAGTTCCTCAAGAATATATTCCTCACCCGCCCATTGTAATCGGTCATAGATAACTCCATACAAACTCCACACACATATGGTATACTGTTTTATATTTTTGCCGGAGGGGACTTATGTATCGGATTTTAGTTGTTGAAGATGACAGGAACACGCGCCAGGTCATCTGCGAATTTTTGAAAGAGGCAGGATATGCCGTTGCGGACGCCTGTGACGGAGAGGAAGCAATCGCTCTGTTTTACGAAGGACGATTCGATTTAGTTGTGCTGGATATTATGCTGCCGAAGAAAAACGGTATGGAGGTTTTGCGGGAGATCCGCTCCTTGTCCAATACGCCCGTTATTATGCTGACGGCTCTTGCGGACGAATATACGCAGATTAAAAGTTTTGACTTGCAGGCGGACGAATATGTGACAAAACCGTTTTCGCCCATTGTGCTTGTGAAGCGGGTATCTGCGTTGCTGCGCAGAAGCCATCCGATTAACAAAACAACCGTATCCTTTGAGGATATTTCAGTCGATTTTTCCGCCTATTCGGTCACAAAAAAAGGCGCCCCCGTTTCGCTGACAACAAAAGAAATTGAAATTTTGAAAGTGCTGATTGAAAATCAGGGCAATGTTCTTTCCCGCCTGCAAATTCTGGATGCCGTATGGAGCCTGGACAGCGATATCTCTGACCGCATTGTCGATACACATATTAAAAATCTGCGCAAAAAATTAGATTGTCATTCTATCCGGACCGTAAAAGGGGTCGGCTACAAATTCGAGGTGGCAGAATGAAGAATCTGAAGCCTCAGAAAAAGGCCCTTTAATCAGGAAACTGTTTACTTTTGACTGACACCTGATTAAAGGAGGTATATTTTGAACTACCCAGACGCTGTGAAGGCAATGCTCCTTGCCTCTATCAATGAACTTGCTGCTGACCCGCACAAATACGCTGTCTGCCCCGGGAAAGACTTTTCACGGGCACGCAAGATCGGCTTCCAGGATCTTCTCCTTATGCTCCTCACCATGGAGGCCGGCTCCCTCAAAGAAGAGCTCTATCGCTTTTTTGGGCGCTGTACTGATGCACCCTCCAAAGCCGCTTTTTACAAACAACGCAAAAAACTCCGTGACGGTGCCCTCCGCGCATTGATGCTCTCTTTTAACCGCAAATGTAAAAAACATCTCTTCAAAGGGAAATATTCCCTGGTCGCCTGTGACGGCTCTGCTGCCGACATTTTCAGGGACCCCCATGACCCCGACACGTTTTTCCCGCCCAGCGGCACATCCAAGAAGGGCTTCAACCAGATCCACATAAACGCCTTTTATTCCATCCTGGATAAAAAATTCATTGACCTGGCCATACAGCCTGCACGCAGACGCAATGAATACAGTGCTTTCTGCCAGATGGTTGACCTGGCCGGGACAGAAGGCTGCAACATTTATATCTGCGACAGGGGCTTCGCTTCCTATAATGACTTTGCGCATGTGATAGAAAACGGACAGTTTTTCCTCATACGCTGCACCGATGCAAAGACCGAAAAAATACTTGGCTTCCCCCTGGACGGTATAAAAGCGCTGGACTACCACGTCGACCGCATCCTGTCCCGGTCAAACGCCAAAAAGAAACGCCTGCACCCGGAACTGGATGCCCAGTACAGGTATGTCTGCCCGGCTGTCCCCATGGATTACATCACCGACGGGAGGCCGGAATACAGGATTTCCCTGCGTGTAATCAGGCTTGAAATAGCCGATGGCTGTTTTGAGAACCTCATCACAAACCTTCCTGACTTTGAGTTTGACCTGGATGATTTTAAAGACCTGTACCACCTGAGATGGACGGAGGAGACTGCTTTCCGTGATTTAAAATATCCCCTGTGCCTGAAGGCTTTCCACTCTAAAAAATATGAATATATCGTACAGGAAGTATGGGCAAGGGCCATCCTATATAACT
>DPJQ01000053.1:21202-21697 GCA_003542935.1 Lachnospiraceae bacterium
TTTTGTTCAGAAATAGCCATGCATGTAGGGCTTCCCGAAAAAGATACAAAATACCCCTACCAGGTGAATTATTCGGAAGCCATAAAAATATGCCGGGACCATTTAAGGGCACATGACGGGGAAACAGCCTTAGACGTGGAAGGCCTGATCGCCCAGAATACTGAGGCGGTCAGGCCGGGAAGAACCTTCGCCCGCCAGGCCAGGTTCAAACTGCCAATGAGCTTTACCTACAGACATTAACGTATAGCCCACAGCACAATACCAATATACCCCATAACCAGACGGATGAAAAGCATTTTTTCATCGGTCTTATCGTCCTGCCCATTTGGTGCCCGGATTCAGAATCCAACCGCCCAACATCGTTTTTTTTATAGCCGCACGCCGCCAAAAGTATATTTTTTTGTTGACTGGTTCCCCCTTTCCTCTTAAGTTGACCTAAAGTATGATGGTGTATGCCCTTGAATGCCGTCATTTTGCGTTAAGTAAATGACATTG
>DPJQ01000274.1:0-5735 GCA_003542935.1 Lachnospiraceae bacterium
CTGCAGCCGCTTCATCAGGCACAGCGCCATGAAATGCCCCACATGGAGACTGTCCGCCGTGGGGTCAAACCCGATATAAAACACCGCCTTCCCGTTGTTGACCAGCTCCCGCACCACGTCCTCATCCGTAACCTGGGCGATCAGCCCCCTGGCCTTGAGTTCCTCATAAATCTTCACAATTCTGTTCTCCTTTCGCCAATGTTTTTATCCTTCCCTCCCGCGGGGCCTGTAACGGCTCCTCCGAAAGAAAGTCTTTTGGAGCATAAAAAAAGCTCCATCCCTCACGTTTAAAGGACGAGCATAAAATCCCGTGTTACCACCTTTATTCACAGGTCTCTCACGATCCCTGCCTCTGCGAGTACCGGCATACTCTGATCCGTATAACGGAGATCCTTCCGTCGCAGCCTACTTGTCCTCCGTTCGGTGCGAAGCTCAGGGATGTATTCCCTGCCCGGCTTCCCCTGCGCCTCTCATCCCCCGGCTGCTCTCTGTAGGTTCCCCCTGCGGTACTTGTTCCCGTCATTGCCTTTACAGGCCGTATTATGCCATAGTTTCTACCGGAATGCAAGCCGCATTTGAAAAAATCCCCGCAACCGGCACAAAGTCCCGGGCTGAACCGTGAGAAAAACTTTCAGATGCCAGACCCCTATCCGGACGCAGAGCGCCCGGGATCTGTCCCAGGCGCCTGCAAACTCATTATTCTTTCCGTAAAAACTTCTCCAGCAGCTCCATCAACCGATCCACGTCGATAGGTTTGGACACATGGGCATCCATGCCGCAGTCCAGGCAATGCTGGATATCTTCCGAAAACGCATCCGCCGTCATGGCAATGATAGGCAGCCCCTTATCCTCCCGCTCCAGGGCCCGGATTGCCACGGCCGCGTCGTAACCGCCCATCACCGGCATACGGATATCCATGAGAACCAAATCATAATACCCCGGTTCCGAGGCCTTGAACATCTCGACACAGATCTTACCGTTCTCCGCCCGCTCCAGCTCAAAGCCTACATCAGACAAAATATCTTCCGCGATTTCCCAGTTCAGGTCGTTATCCTCGGCCAGCAGGATTCTCATGCCTTCAAAGCTTATCTTTTCCTCATCCTGTCCGTCATCCCGGGATTCCTCAGGCTGCATAAAATGGCTCAGCCCCAGATACAGGTTTGATTTAAAGAGCGGTTTGGAGATAAAACCATGGATGCCGGCCGCACGGGCCTCTTCCTCAATCTCACTCCAGTCATAGGCCGATATGATCAGGATCGGTATATCATCTCCCACCCGCTCCCGGATCCGGCGGCTTGTCTCCAGCCCATCCATCCCCGGCATCTTCCAGTCCAGAAGAATGACATCGTACCCGTCATGGCCCAAATGGTGTTTTTCCACCATCTCAACCGCCTTTTTCCCGTTCAGGGCCCACTCCGCGTCAATACCTATCTCTTTCAAAGAAGAAACAGCGCTTTTACAGAGATCCAGATTATTGTCCACAACCAGCATCTTCCAGGGCGGAAGGACCATATCCCTCTCCTTGATCCTGGCGACCTCCAGATCCAGGGTAATACGGAAATCGCTGCCCTCGCCGGGTTCGCTTTCCACCTCGATCGTCCCTTTCATCTCATCCACAATGCATTTGGTGATGGCCATGCCCAGACCGGTACCCTCCACCTTGTCCACATTAGAGCTCTTCTCCCGCGTGAAGGTGTCAAAGATTTTCTCCTGAAAATCCTTTGACATGCCGATCCCGTTATCTTTGACCCGAAAATGGCAGCGCACATAATCGTCCCCCAGCGGCGAAGGCTCCTGGGACAAGTACAGGTTGATACTGCCTTCCTCCGGTGTAAACTTGAGCGCATTGGACAACAGATTGATCAGGATCTGATTCAGGCGCACACCGTCACAATACACATCCTCTTCCAGTATATTACTCACAAAAATATCAAAATGCTGATCCCTGGCCTTTATCTGGGGCTGGACAATATTAACGATGCTGTCCATCGTATCCCGCAGGGAAACCTGGTAAACGTTCAGAGTCAGTTTCCCGCTCTCGATCTTTGACATATCCAATACGTCATTGATCAGACCCAGCAGATGCTTGCTGGACAGCGTTATTTTCTTCAGGCAGTCCTCCACCCGGACGGTGTCCTGCAGGTTGGCAAGGGCAATGGCCGTCATACCCACGATGCCGTTCATCGGCGTGCGGATATCATGGCTCATATTGGAAAGGAACTCGCTTTTTGCCTGATTGGCTCTCTCTGCCTCCCCCCTGGCCTCCTCCAGCTGACGCATCTGTCCCTGGCTCATCAGGTAATACAACACGAATATGATAATGATCGCCAGCAGGATCAATCCACCGGCCACAAGATAGATCAGCATCCTCTCATCACTGAGATTATCAACCACCTCATTCAACTGGCCGTAGGGCATAACGGTCACCAGATACCAGTCCGAGTCGGGAATCGATGAACAGTATATATGTTGGTGCTCCCCGTCCGCCATGGCCAGGGCAGAGTAATTTTCATCTTTGGAAATGGCCTCCCCGATCTCCCGGATGTAATCTTCCGGGCCTTTTCCCTCATACTCTGTATAGGTATTCATGATCCGCTCATAAAAACTCTCTTTGTATATTCCTTCATTGCGGATCACAAACCGTCCTTCGCTGTCGATGATATAGGAATAGGACATGGAGGAATCTTCCTCATAATTCAGCGCAAGGGCATCTTCCATGGTACTCATCGGCAGGCAGGCTACCAGCGCCTCACTTCTCCTGCCGCCCTTCATCTGATAAGCCGCACGGATCCCGATCACCAGACAGTCCACGCCCTCATCGTCTTTGCCTTTAGTCAGTTTACTGTCTTCCTTCGCCAGGGCCTCCAGAAACTCCCCTCTGTTTTCGATCTGAATGGAACTGCCATACAGCACCTCCTCTGTACCGTCCGATGCAAACAAACCCAGATAAGTAAAATCGCGCACCCGGGCATTTAGGGACATTTCATCAAGGAAATCCTGACTATACTCCGTTTCCGGGCTTGTACGCTCTACGATCCCCTGCACCTGGGAGATACGGAGCTTGGCTACTGCCGTGAATTTTTGTTGGAGCTGCCTGTTTACCTCAGACATATAAATCTCACCCACCTTATTGATGGTTGAGCCGCTTTTCTGCCCCATCGTGGACAGCAGCCATGCCAATACCACAACACACAAAATAATCAGGCCGGAAAAACTCATTATCAGAAAACGTTTCGTCGTTCGCTCAAACATGAATGCTACTCCCTCCGGAAAACAGATGCCATACATTCTTTAAATTACTGACTACATACTACTATTTTCCACCGAAAAAGTAAACCCTTATCATTGGAAAGGATTCCATGCCCCCCGCACATAGCATACAAGATACAGGACAAACAGCAGCAGATTATGCGCGATCATACAGGCCCAGGCGGCAACCAGTCCCAGGCCAAACCACTGGGTGCACAGAAAAGTACCCACAATACGTACGAGCCACATGCCCAAAATATTATATACGAAGGGCCTCCGGGTCCGTCCCACTCCCATCATAAAACCCTCAACAATAATAGAAAACCCATAGAAAGGTTCTGACACCGCCACCATCCGAAGCACGGACGTCCCCAGGGCTATAACCTCCCCGACAGAAGAAAACAAACCCACCAGTGCCGGAGCCGCAAGGAACAGGATGGCCCCCGACCCTATCATCAATGCGGTCTCCAGAGGGATAAACATGGATGCCAGCGTCTTCATGCGCCGACGGTCACCGGCGCCGTAGGCATTGCCTGCCAGGGTGGCCGCCGCCGTCTGCATACCGTAGCCCGGAATATAGAAAGCCGACTCCACCGTATTGGCGATAGTGTGGGCCGCCGTGGCCGCCTCCCCCAGAGAATTGATCATGGCGGCAAAGGCTACATAACCCAGGGATGTGCCGAAACGCTGCAGCATATTGGGAAAAGCCACCCGCAGACAGGGCTTTAAGATCCGGGCATCGGGATGAAAGCTCTGCCCCTGGGGGGAAACCAGCGGATGCCTCCACAAGACCCGGGTAATGCAAAGACCTCCCACAGTAAAAGCCACGGCGCTGGCGGCTGCCGCCCCTGCCACGCCAAACCCCGCCCCGAATACAGTAATCCGGACAGAAAGCAGCTCTATCTCGCGTGAAGGATAAATCAGGAAAAAATTCAGTGCCACATTGATCAGGTTCACCAGCCCGCCGATCTTCATCGGCGTCCTGGTATCCCCCGCGGCCCGAAGCACCGTACCAAAAATAATGCTGGCCGTCCGGGGCAGCATGGGCAGATACAAAATCAGAAAATACCGGGAAGCCATCTTCTGAATACCCGGCTCTACCCGCATCCAGACGGGCACCCTGCCGCTTGCCGCCGTCGTAAGTACTGTCAGCAAACTCCCAATAACCGCCACCGCCAGCACCGCCTGGGATACCGCCCGCCTGGCCCCGTCCCTGTCACCTGCCCCGCAGGCCTTCGCAATATAAGACAGAAAACCTACCCCCACTGCAGAGACGGTACTGCTTATGAGCCAGTTTACCGTGGCCGTGGAGCCCACCGCCGCCGTGGCCTGGGTTCCCAGCATACCCACCATGGCCGTATCTATGTACTGAACTGCCGTCTGCATCAACTGCTCCAGCATGGTCGGCCAGGCCAGGGTGAGAATAACCGCCAATATGCCGCGCTTTGTCGACTCTCCGTTCATCATCCGCTTTCCTCTACTTCCACCCTGCTTCCCGTTCCCCCGCCCGGATCTGCCGCGCAATCTCACAGGCTTCCCGGTTGGGGCATTTTTCATAAGCACAGTCCGCCTCATCGACCCTCCATGCCTCTCCCTCCTTCACGTAAACGCAGGCTACCATGCGGCCCTGGTTCTGTGCGCGGCAAAAACCGTTATAAAACACTTCTTTTTCTTCCATAAATATATGAACTCCTTCCTTTTCCGGCCTGTTTCATACCGTTTTTTTTGTCAATACGGCCCGACAAAACAGCCTTGAATTTTAATTAATACAAAACAAAGGACTATTTGTTCTGTTTTTTATTGCAAACACAGCTTTTTCCCGAATTTCCCTGTGTTTCCCCTCATTTTATTCCTACAAAATATAGGAAACCAAACCGTGTTTTTCCTTATTTACACCTAATGTTAATTTATTGACATTGATTTTTGCCCATGCTATCATGGAACACAAGCGAGGGGTTGTGATTACTGACGGAGATTTGTGGATAACCACAGGGGAATCACAATCATAACATGGCCGACCGTCTGGGCAACATATATAACCCTGTTATATGTGTTGCCTTTTTTACTGAACCCAGCTGCACCGGCAGTGTTTGGCACAAGCGGCCGCCTTGCAGGACAGCCGGAAGCGTTACTGTTCACTCCGTGGCCAGCAGCCTTTCAGCCGCCCTTCCGGGACACAAATTATACTATGTAGTATAACGCAGTTCTCCGGTACATAAAATAGGTTTATTCATTTTTCATCATGAAAGGAGAAAAAACACCATGGGTTACAAATCAGACATTGAGATCGCTCAGGAATGTACCATGAGCCCGATCACCGAGATTGCCGAGAAAGCAGGTATCGACGAGAAATATCTTGAACAGTACGGCAAGTACAAAGCAAAAATTGATTACAGCCTGCTGAAAGAATCCGACAAGCCCAATGGCAAGCTGATCCTGGTAACGGCCATCAACCCCACTCCCGCCGGCGAGGGCAAGACCACCAC
>DPJQ01000274.1:5994-6638 GCA_003542935.1 Lachnospiraceae bacterium
GGCGAGGGCAAGACCACCACGACGGTAGGTCTGGCCGACGGTATGCAGAAGCTTGGCAAAAATGTAATGGTTGCCCTGCGTGAGCCCTCCCTGGGACCGGTATTCGGCGTAAAGGGCGGCGCTGCGGGCGGCGGTTACGCACAGGTCGTTCCGATGGAGGATATCAACCTGCATTTCACCGGCGACTTCCATGCCATCGGCGCAGCCAATAACCTGCTGGCCGCCATGGTGGATAATCATATTTTCCAGGGCAACGAACTGAATATCGACCCGAGAAAGATCACCTGGAAACGCTGCGTGGATATGAACGACCGACAGCTGCGCTATGTGACCGACGGTCTGGGCGGACGTACCAACGGTATGCCCCGTGAGGACGGCTATGATATCACCGTGGCTTCCGAGATCATGGCTGTGCTGTGTCTGGCCAGCGATATCTCCGACCTGAAGAAGAGGCTGTCCCGCATCATCGTGGGCTACACCTACGGCAAACCCGCGGAGCAGCAGCCGGTGACCGCCGGTGACCTTCATGCCGAGGGCGCTATGACCGCTCTTTTGAAGGACGCCCTGAAGCCGAACCTGGTACAGACCCTGGAGCATGTGCCGGCCATCGTACACGGCGGCCCCTTCGCCAACATCGCCCACGG
>DPJQ01000222.1 GCA_003542935.1 Lachnospiraceae bacterium
TTTAAAATTTCAAGTCAGCATTTTTTTAGATTGAGAACCTTCTGGAAAAACTGCAAAAATCCATCCTCAACGGCAACCTGCTCCAATCTGCCCGGCGGCAGATCATAATAGTATTGATCAGTCGCAATATCAACGGACAGACTGTCCAGAGGAAACCCCTCTTTTCGAACCGTACTGTGCGGCTGATCCGTCAAGAGAAACGGTTCGCTTGCCATGGAAGGCTCCATCGCCTCATAAATATGCGCTTCATCTCTCACAAAGCAGATCGCGTTTTTGTACCTCGCCTTAAGCTTTCCGTACTTCCGAACCAGCCCTGTATAGTATGCTATCATCTCATCATCAGATAAGTATTTGCCGTTTATGTTCCTCACATGTACACCCGGCTGCACCTCATCCGGAACGTCATCAAAATACAATCCGGAATCACAGGAAAATACGGGCATCCGAAACACTTCATAATAGGCAATTGCCTTCTGCCTTGCATTTTCAAGTGGTGTGTTCCCGTCTTCCGGCACCTTAGGTATGATTTTCCCGTCTGCCGCCAAATCCTGCAGGCCAAGCAGTTCGATATCCAGTTTCACAAGCCGGATTTTCATCGACTCCAATTTCGCAGGGTTTCCCGTGCCGTACAGCAATTTCATGTCTGCTTTCCGCTCCATTCCGTAGTCCATATGTTAAAATAAATTATAACCTAAAAAGACTTACATGTTAACAGAGAAAAAGGCTCCGCAGGAAAACCTGCGGAGTCCATATGCTGCATCTGTAAAAATCCAAAGAATTATCTCTTGGAGAACTGCGGCGCTCTTCTCGCTGCTTTGAGACCGTATTTCTTTCTCTCTTTCATACGAGGGTCTCTTGTCAGGAAGCCGGCCTTCTTCAGTGCCGGTCTGTACTCTGCATCAGCCTGCAGCAAAGCTCTGGAAATACCGTGTCTGATGGCACCTGCCTGTCCTGTATAGCCGCCGCCATGTACATTGACCGTGACATCAAACTTTTCTCCGTTATCCGTCAGTGCCAGAGGCTGGCGAACGATAACCTTCAGTGTTTCCAGTCCAAAATAATCGTCAATATCTCTTTTATTAATCGTAATATTGCCTTTTCCGGGTACTAAATATACTCTGGCAATGGATTTTTTTCTTCTACCTGTTCCGTAATATCTTGCTGTTTTAGCCATTTTTGATTCCTCCTTTTCCGTCCCCTTCGATTAAAATGTCAATACTTCAGGTTTCTGAGCCGCATGTGTATGCTCCGGTCCTGCGTATACGTGAAGTTTCTTAAACATTTGTCTCCCTAAAGGTCCTTTCGGAAGCATTCCTTTGACAGCAAGTTCAATGACCTGTTCCGGTTTCTTTGCCATTTTCTCCCGTAATGTAGTCTCTTTCATACCGCCTACATACTCGGAGTGATGATAATAAATCTTCTGATCCAGCTTCTTGCCCGTTACCTTGACCTTAGAAGCGTTGATAACGATTACATTATCACCTGTATCCATATGCGGTGTAAAGATTGGTTTGTTCTTTCCTCTCAGCACCTTTGCAACCTCTGATGCCAGGCGTCCCAACGTCATATTTTCAGCATCTACCACATACCATTTTCTATCAATTGTAGATGGACTCGCCATAAAAGTTTTCATTATGTTACCTCCATAATAAATCTTGTCTTATCAATCTGTTTTCTCTGATCTCTTCCACTTCTCCGGCAGATGTCCGGGCCGCCGCATCCGTTTGGAAAACCAATCTGTAAGGCGTATCGAAGGGGGTATGTCTGGGAATTGGCATACTTCTTCAAAGACCGCCACATTGAGTAATTATAGTATACTGCCCCGGGTGTGTCAATAGACGAAATCGGATTTTTATCGGATTTTTGGCAAAATTCCGACGACTCACCCTCTCTTTAAATAAAATCGTATTGTACAAGGGTCAGCCCCCTTGCCGGCAGTGTCGGCCCCGCCTTCTGTCTGTCACAGGATTCCAGAATATCCGCTATTCTTTCCGGCGGATACTTCCCCTTGCCGATTTCTACCAGCGTTCCCGCAATGATACGCACCATATTGTAGAGAAAACCGTTGCCGGAAATTCGTATCCTTACCATATTTTTTTCTTCCAGAATTTCGATTCCGTAAATCGTCCTTACTGTACTTTCCGCCTGGGAATCCACACTGCAGAAACTGGCGAAATCATGTTTTCCTTCCAGATAGGCCGCAGCCTCCCGCATCCATTCCACCCGCAGAGGTGTATACATAAAGTACGAATACAGCCTCTCCGTTGGCATGGGAAACTCCCCGCACCATATCCTGTATTCATAGGTCTTGATACTTTTACATTTTCTCGGATGAAAGTCATCTGCCACCCGGCGGGAAGACTGGATGCGGATATCCTCCGGCAGTCTCTGATTCAGCGCATAGCTTATTTTTTCCGCAGGCATCCTCGTAACCGTGTCGAATACCGCCACATTGCAGTGGGCATGCACCCCCGCATCTGTCCGGCTGGCACCAATGACCTGAATATCTTCCTCCAAAAGTGCAGACAGATGTTTATTCAGTTCCGCTTCTATCGTATTTCCGTTTTTCTGGAGCTGCCAGCCGTGATAGGCAGTTCCGTCATAGGCAACGATCAGTTTCACCCTCATCATGGTAATATTCCTATCTTTCTGATCAGCAGCACGATTCCCACATAGCATCCCAGATATGCATAGGCCAGAAAATCCCGTTTTTTATATTGCAGCGGTTTCATCTTTGTCCTGCCCTCGCCCCCCTGATAGCATCTGGCCTCCATGGCCATGGCCAGATCGTTGGCACGCCGGAATGCGGAGACGAACAGCGGTACGAGCAGCGGCACGAGCGCCTTTGCCTTTTTGACAATATTGCCGCTCTCAAAATCCGCTCCTCTGGCAATCTGCGCCTTCATGATCTTATCCGTTTCCTCCATCAGGATCGGAATGAACCGGAGGGCAATGGACATCATCATGGCAATCTCATGAACCGGCACTTTCACTTTTTTCAACGGATTCATCAGCTTTTCCATACCGTCCGTCAGATTGTTGGGCGTCGTCGTCAATGTCATCAGAGAGGAGCCGATAATCAGAAACGTCAGACGGATTGCCATAAATATGGCAATGCGCAGCCCCTCTTTTGTAATCGTCAGTTTCCAGAACTGCACAAGCGTCTCTCCCGGTGTCAGGAAAAGATTGAATACCATTGTCAGCAGCAAAAGAAATACGATTGCTTTCATTCCTTTTACCATATACCGGAACGGCACCCCCGACAGCCTGATCACAATGATAAGAAACACCGCGGCCGCCACATATCCGGTAAAATGATCAAACAGAAAAAGGGAAATAATATACAGTATCGTTCCTACCAGCTTCACTCTCGGATCCAGCCTGTGAATAACGGATTCGGCCTGATAATATTGTCCCAGTGTAATATCTCTCAACATATGCTTTCTTCCCGACCACTACTTTCCCAGTGCTTTCAGGATTTCCCGTTCCGCCTCTTCCAGAGTCGTCACATCCGTGTGCACTGCCATACCTTTGTCCCGCAGCGCCTGCATGATATAGGTTACCTGCGGAGCCGCCAGCCCCACCGCCTCCAGCTCCTTCACGTGTCCGAATACCTTCCGGGGGATATCGTCAAACATAACACTGCCCCTGTTCATTACGATGATCCTGTCCACGTATCTGGCAATATCCTCCATACTGTGAGACACGAGGACGACGGTAATCCCCGTCTCCCGCTTCAGCTTTGCGATCTGATCCAGTATCTCGTCCCTGCCTCTGGGATCCAGCCCCGCCGTGGGCTCATCCAGGATCAGCACTTCCGGCCGCATGGCCAGCACGCCTGCGATAGCGGCCCTGCGCTTTTGTCCGCCGGATAAATCAAAGGGAGACTGGTAAAAATATTCTTCCGGAAATCCCACCTGACGCAGCGCTTCAAAGGCGCGCAGCTGTACCTCTTTCTGGGTCAGGCCCAGATTTTTCGGGCCGAAACATACATCCGTAAACACATCGATCTCAAACAGCTGATGCTCCGGATACTGAAACACCAGCCCCACCCGGCTGCGCAGCCTGCGCATATCATAGCCCGGACTGTAGATGTCCTCTCCATGAAAATAGATATGGCCGCTGGTAGCCTTCACAAGACCATTCAGATGCTGGACAAGGGTGGATTTCCCGGATCCCGTGTGGCCGATAAGGCCGATAAACTGCCCCTCCCCAATCTCCAGGCTCACATCCTTCAGGGCATGGATCTCGTAGGCCGTCCCGGGACTGTATATATAATTCACATGCTCCAGCTTGATTGACATAACGCCTCCACCAGTTCTTCCCTGCTCAAAATTCCATCCGGCAGATCCACGCCTGCCTTTTTCAATTCCCAGGCCAATAAGGTCGCCTGGGGTACATCCAGCCGGTAGGACTTCAATTCCTCCACCCTGGAAAAGATCTCCCTGGGCGTACCCTCCATCACGACCCTGCCGCTGTCCATGACAAAGACCTTGTCCGCGTAAATCACTTCTTCCATATAATGTGT
>DPJQ01000233.1:0-8107 GCA_003542935.1 Lachnospiraceae bacterium
GTGTCTTGTCCCGCTCACATTTCGCAAAATGACTTGCCTGAATTTCCATCTGCTGCATTGTTGTCGGTCAACGATGCCACCGCATCGTCTCCCTTCGCTGCCTTGCAGATTGAAAATTCATCCTGCGCCATTTTGCCGAAAGTGAACGGTACAAGACACCAGAGCGTGTTTAAACCATCCCACCAAAAACACTCATTTAAGATTGGGCATAAATCAAAGCAATTTTCTGCCACTGGGCACTTGCAGGCTAATCGGCTAGTTAGTTAATACCCAATACAATGAACAAATCATTCATGAATCCTAACCCCCCCTCCATCCTAAACGTTTTCTTTCTCGCTTAATTGCTGCATTAAATTATTCCGTCACTTCAGGATGATTTTCCAAGTATTCTATGAACTCATGCAGTTCCCGCTGTTCCTTTTTCCGTTGTTCTCTTTCTTCAGCTGCCATGGTTTCATGATCAGAACGGCAGAGTATCTTTTTAATTCTTTCTAACATGTTTAAACCTTTCTTTAAATTACATATGTAAGATTTTATCTCTAATTGCTCTCATATTTTGATCGCTCATATTTTTCACTTAATTCAATTGAACGTTTGGATACTTCCGATAAATATTTTTTTGCTTCTTCTCTGGTAAGAATATCCAAATCAGCCATTTGAATTAAAGCAAGGCCAATGATCACGGCAAAAGGATTCTTTTTCGTTTCTAACCGGATTGTTTCTTCACCGTCTTTTAAATAGTCTACTTTAATGATGAACTCTTCTCCGGCAATGGTTTTAAGTATCAGGGCATCAAGCCTACTATTAAATCTTATATCCCAAAAATAAGTATCATTTTTTTTGAGCATTTCAAAAAGCAAATCTTTTATTTCGTTTTTTGTCATTTTGTAGTTCCTCTTTTCGCTTTTGTGAGCCTGCATTTTAAGAGTCCATCAGACACAAGAGAAAAAAACTCAAAAAGTGAATTGGAGATTATTCCTTTTTAATCTAGTGTCTTGTACCGTTCACTTTCAGCAAAATAGCGCAGGATGAATTTTCAATCTGCAAGGCAGCGAAGGGAGACGATGCAGTGGCAACGTTGACCGACAACAACGCAGCAGATGGATAAATCGACCACCTCTCTTTCTCTTCTCGTGAATTTAATTGCTCATTATGTCACTGATTCATTTATCATTTGGACACTCACTATATAGGAACTAACTAAATCATACCTTCAAAAAATAGGGGATTACAATGGAGTAATATATTATTTTATAATGTACTAAAAAGGAAGTGGAAATATGAAGTATGTGCATATCAAAATCAATGAAATGCTAAAGGCAAATGGAATCAGTAAAACAAAAATATGCAAGGACTTAGATTTGCCAAGGGGAAATTTCAACAAGTACTGTCGCGACGAATTTCAACGGATTGATGCAAGATTATTGATCAAGCTATGTGATTACTTTCAATGTGATCTTTCTGAGTTGTTGGAGATATGCGAAAAAGATGTCTAAAACATATATCTATAGACATAGAGAAAATTATTAAAAGTAAGGGCTAATTCATAGAATAGATTGCTTCTAAAATATTAGCCCTTATTGTAGTAATAGAAGGCGAACATATCACATGCCCATAATACACAGGATCTCCAGTCTAAAGTCCTGTTTTATATTCCGTATGTTTTCTGATTCTCTTTCACGAATCAAAGTATTTCTCTGAAAATACATCAAAAGTAAACGGCATAATCCCAATTCTTTATCTATGATGCAAAGTCCTTGTCTGAATTGTTATTATGTGCGCGAACGTTATGATTTGTCTACATTATCGCCGTATATATCCGCGAGCACCAATAAATCCGGAAAACTTTTGTGCTCACAGGTATAAATATACCGGATTTTTTTCCCTGGCCATTGCATTCCCCCCACGAAACGGGTACAATACTTCTTATACACACAGGAGGACACTGTCATGAATGATTTATATGAAGAAATACTGATCTCAAGGAAAGAAAATCCCATAGACAGGATCATCGTCATCGCGCTGTATGTGCTTTGCGCGGCCTGCCTGGTTCTGGGGCTGTTTATCTATTTTCCGCTGCTCATCGCCGCCATCGCACTGGGGGTGTTTTGCTGGTACCGGTCTGGCCGGCTGCATGTGGAGTACGAGTACGCTTACACCAACGGCCAGCTCGACATCGATGCCATCTACAACGCCGCTAAACGCAAACACCTGGCCACCTACGAGGTGGAACAGCTTCTCTGCCTGGCTCCCGCCGGTTCCGTGGCCCTGGCCAACTATCCCAGGGATGCCAAAGTACAGGACTATACTTCCGGCCAGGAGAATACGCCCTACTATGTCGCCATCTATCAGACCGACAAAGGACAGTCAAGGCTCCATCTGGAGCTGACCTCCTCGGCGGTCAACAATATGCGGATGCACAACCCGCGGAATGTATTTCTGCATTGATTTACGGACATTTTTATGAGAGGGGCTTTCGCCCCATGCCCTGAAATCGGCATGGGGCAACAGCCCCTCTCTCGTTTTTCTTTTGATCCCATTTTCTTTGCGCGGCATCCTTTTGTCCCATCCCCGGTTATCTCTCATCGGTAAACCGCCGCGTTCCACCTCAATTCATTTTTCAGTCCCCGAATAGTCGTCCCATCATGGATGCAGACAGCCTCGATCCCCATGGCATCCGCCCAGTCCATCAGCTGCTCTGCCGTCAGATCGTACGAAAAAGCGGTATGGTGAGCGCCGCCGGCCAAAATCCAGCTTTCCGCACCGGTGGCCAGGTCAGGCTTCGGTGTCCAGAAAGCCGTGGCTACCGGCAGCTTTGGCATGGGCTTCTCCGTTTTTTTGCATTCCACCTCATTAATGATCAGACGAAAACGGGAACCCAGATCAATCAGAGATACGGCCACCGCCGGACCTGTCTTGGCAATAAATACCAGCCGGGCCGGATCCTCCCTCTCTCCCATAGTCAGCGGGCACACTTTAATGCCTATAGAACCATCCGCGATGCTGGGACACACCTCCAGCATATGGGCCTGCAGGATCCCCTCCTTTCCCGCTGCCAGATTGTAAGTATAATCCTCCATAAAGGAGGTGCCCTTAGGATTTTCCGTCCCTGACGACATCAATTTCATCAGGCGCACCATGGCAGCCGTTTTCCAGTCCCCTTCCGCGCCAAAGCCGTATCCCTTTTCCATCAGGCGCTGGATAGCCAGCCCCGGAAGCTGCCCCAATGAACCCAGATCGCCAAAATGGGTAACGATGGCATGATAATTTTTCTCTTTCAGAAATCTCTCAAATCCGATCTCTATGGCCGCCTGGACGGCCACATGCCTGCGAAATTCCTGTTCATCGCGGCCTTCCAGAAGAATATCATAGGTACTGTAATACTCCTCCACCAGGGCTTTTTGTTCTGCGGGAGTGACTGATTCCACATACCCTGCGATCTCGTTTACCGGATAGGCATCCACCTCCCATCCGAATTTGATCTGGGCCTCCACCTTATCGCCCTCCGTCACGGCCACGTTTCTCATGTTGTCGGCCACCCGCGCCACGCGGATATGGCTGCTCTCCATGATACCGACGGCCGTGCGCATCCAATCGGCAATCCTTTTCTGGATCTTTGGATCGCTCCAGTGCCCCATGATCACCTTGCGCTCGATACCCATGCGGCTCACCACATGGCCATATTCTCTTCCGCCATGGGCGGACTGATTTTCATTCATGAATTCCATGTCGATGGACTCATAAGGGATTTCCTGATTAAACTGGGTATGGAAATGCAGCAGCGGTTTGCGGTATTCCTGCAGTCCCAGGATCCAGGATTTTGCCGGTGAAAACGTATGCATCCAGGTGATCACCCCCGCACACGCTTCATCCATATTCGCCTCGTTCAAAGTCCTGCGGATCAGCTCATTTGTGATCAATGTGGGCTTCCACACAATCTCAAAAGGAAGCCGGTTCGACTGATTCAGTTCCTCCACAATGATCCGAGAATGCTCCGCCACATGGGCCAGGCACTCCTCCCCGTAAAGCTCCTGGGAACCGGTGCAAAACCAGAATTTATATTTTTTATTGACCATATCCATTCACTCCTTTATCCGCGCAGCAGCACCGCCACGGCTTTTCTGTTTTCTTTGGGGCGATACCGGAATATACCCCCTGACATGGACACGGTCTCCTCCGTATCCGAATACACATCAGCCACGTTTTGCGGACAATCCTCCGGCAGTTCCAGGGCAATCTCCTCCGGCAGACTGCCATCAAAGGTATGGAGTACGATATAACCCGTCCTCCTGTCGTCCGCTACCCGTACCACGGCCTGCCAGCCTTCCATGTGGCGTACGCACTTTATCTTTGTGCCGTACCTGTAGGATTGCCCCCGCCGGATCGCCGGGACAATGGAGCGGTAAAAGGCCGTTCCCCGGTCGATGACCTCCCACTGTGCCGCGGACAGCCGGGTCACATCACCGGACAGGCAGAGCCTGCCCAGAAATGTGGCGGCCAGGGAATAGGCGATCCGCTTAAGAGAATCCTCTCTGCAAACCACGGCCCAGATCTGGCTCTGCCTGGGCAGGATCGCCCGATGGAGATTCGCCGCGATTACGGGAATCTCCAGGCATTCATGGGCGTCCGAAAAAGAGGCCATGCTGGTGGCCGCCATAAACCGCGGTTCCAGGCGGTGGCCGCCGGAGGCGCAGTTTTCCAGCACGATGCCGGGAATCTCCCGTTTGACCCTTTCCAAAAACGCATAAGTACCCTCTATATTCTGCCTGAGGCCTTCCCCGGGAGATTCGCAGCCGTCACAGCCGATCCCGACGGTATCGTTGTAATCGATCTTCATATAGGCAAAACCATACCGTTTCAGTGTACCGATGACCCGCTCAGCCAGATACGCCTCCACCCAGGGATCTTTCATATCCCAGAATCTGCGCCGGGTGGTGGTCAGCGTATGTCCGTCCAGCTTCAGCAGATGTTCCTCCATCTGATAAGCCAGGGAAGCCTTTCCCACATTCTCGATCTCAAACCAGATTCCCGGTTTCAAGCCCGCAGCCTTGATAGCCCGGACGGTTTCCTCCAGCCCGCCGGGAAACAGTTCCCGGGATACCCGGTAATCTCCCATGCCGATATCCCAAGGCACCCCCGGTTGCTTATACCAGCCGCAGTCGATGACAAAATAGGTGAACCCTCTATCCTTGACCGCCTCCAGAATGCCGAGAATATTTTCGTGGGAAGGACAGCCCCACGTCGTACAGTACTCGTTGAAAACAAGGGGCAGTTCCTGCTCCGAGGCCGGCCCGTGATCCGCTGCTTTCTGTCCCGCGTCCGTCAATCTTTTAGTCATCTTATCCAGGGAATCCGTATGGCAGACAATGACAATGGCCGTAGGAGCCGTAAAGCTCTCCCCCGGCCTCACCGTCTTCATCCAATGCCCGAACTCCCTGTCAGCCAGCCCTCCACTGACAGCAATATTTTCATCCGCACGATAGATCTCCATCTGCCAGGAAGCGCCGTGAGCCAACTGCATACCCCAAAATACCCGGTTTTCCTGATCCTCCATGGCCAGAAAAGGAAAATATCGGTTTACCGGCAGAGAACCCACCTGCCCGAACCGCTCGCACCGAACCGCCTCCATCGTCCAGGACGTATCCAGTGAGAGCTGCTCCATCGTTTGGGTGGACAGAAGCCCTTCCTGGCTCCATCGGCTCATAAGCCGGTGCACCAGCATGCGGCCATGCCCGTCACCCTCCAGCCAGGGCGAGATCCCTGTCAGAGAAAAACTGGACAGCATCTCCAACGAAACATCCTCGTGGCTGTTATTTACGAATACGGTCCACATCCGGAGGGACGTCTGTCCCTCCTCCCATTGCAGAAAATGCTCTGCCTCATACCCCCGTTCATCCTCCAAACGGGTCACTACCGTCAAAATATCCCTCTCGCGGATGGTTTCCTGACTTTTATAACGGAGCCGCTCTACGCTCTCCCCGTTGCGCAGGGTATTCCCCGGGGCATAAGCTCCGTTGTACGTGTCTCCTGCAAGCTTAACCTGTACCATGCCGTCCAGCTTCGCTTTCTTATGGTTCTTTTCCGGCAGGGGAAGCTCCGCCGGATATAGTACCAGGCCCACATGCCGCTCCTCATCCAGCAGATAACGCGCGGCCATGTCCCCCAGGCCGTACTCCTTCAACAGAACATCCATCTGATCCACCCCCTTACCCTTTCACCGCCCCGACGGTCATGCCTTTGATAAAATATTTTTGCAGACAGATAAACAGGACTGCAATGGGGAGCACCGACAGCACGATTGCCGCCATGGCCGTCGTATAATCGCTGGTCTGTGCCGAAAACAGCGACTGTATGGCCACCGTCAGCGTCTTTAGCTGTTTTTTACTGACATACAGGCTGGCCAGCAGATAATCATTCCAGATCTGGAACGTCTGCATAATGACCAGTGTAGCCATGGCCGGTTTCAGCAAAGGCAGCACAACCAGAAAATACGTCTTAAAAACAGAGCACCCGTCTATCCTAGCCGCTTCCTCCAACTCCACCGGCACCGTGGACATAAAGCTGTTCATCAGAAACACACCGAAGGATATACCCGTTGCCACATACATGAATATAATGCCGAACCGGGTATTTGTCAGATGCATTTTAAAACCGATGGTATAAATCGGAAGAAACAGCGCCTGGTAAGGGATCAATATCCCTACGATGAAATATACATAACAAAATTTAAAAAACTTATGCCTGCACCTGGCGATGGCCCATGCCGTCACGCCACACAGCATGGCCAGTATCAACACGCTGACCGCCGTATAAATAAACGTATTGATATAGGTCGTTCCCATATTCAGCTTTTCGACAGCTTTTATGTAGTTATCCAACTGAAGGGATTTCGGGAGCGACAGAGGGCTGCCGATATACAGTTCTTTTTTCGTTTTAAATGAGTAGTTTACAATGATAAACAGCGGTGCTAAAAACAACAGGGCCAGTATACCCATTACCACCTGGAGCACCGCCGTGGTTTTGGTATAGGGCCGGGAAAATTCCTCCGGGTTTTCTATCTTTTTGTTTTTTCTCATGCCTGGATCTCCTTACTTTTCAATCCTTTTACCTGAACCATGGCCACAAGCAGCAGGGCCGCCACCAGCGTAACCGTCATAGCGGAACCATAGCCATACTGCCTGCCGTTAATGGCGGTGGAATAGGTCTGGTATATAACGGAGGTGGAGGCCCGTCCAGGGCCTCCCTTCGTCGAGGATACCAGCAGGTCATACACTTTCAGGGAACCGGTGGTAATACCCACCACGCAGATCGTAATAGCCGGAGCCAGCATGGGGATCGTCACGTTAAAGAACCGGCTTATGGCCCCGGCTCCGTCCACCTTGGCCGCCTCATAAAGATCCGAGGGAACCGACTGGAGGCCCGCAAGGTAGATCAGCATCCAATACCCGATCCACTGCCAGTTGTTGGCGATCAGCAGCCCCGACAGTACGGTTTTCCCGTCTCCGAACAACTGGAAATTGAACTGTGTGCCCAGCAGGTCATTGAGCGCGGGAAGGACGTTGGAAAACATCTTCAGCCATACAAAACCCACGATCACGGCGCTGATCAGGCAGGGGACAAAAAAGGCCGTCCTGTACAGTTTCTTACAGCGGATGCCGCTGTCTAAGGCCACCGCAAAAAGCAGGGCGGCCACGTTCTGGATCAGTGTATTTCCGATGGTGAATTTGATCGTAAACCACCAGGAATTCAGGAAATCACTATCATGAAACAGGTCAATATAGTTTTTAAATCCCACAAACGGCATTTCCGCCGAGATACCGTCCCAGCTGGTAACCGAATACCGGAAGGATAAAAGCAGCGGGAGGATCAATCCTATGGTGAATATGATAAACCCCGGCAGGACCAGCACGAAATACTGCAGGAAATTCTTTCTGGTCATCGCATTACTTTTCTTTCTGGACATCCCCAAACCTCCCGGTATATTTATTTTGTGGCGGAGCTGGCGTCTACTCTTGCGTCGGATGCCGCCAGGGCGTCTTCAAAACTGGCGTCTCCCTGCAGCCACGCGGCGATATCTTTGGCATTCTCCTCCTGGAAACCGCCCCAT
>DPJQ01000233.1:8403-9357 GCA_003542935.1 Lachnospiraceae bacterium
TTCTCCTCCTGGAAACCGCCCCATACGAGCTGATTGTTGCCCAGGGTCACATCCACGATATTGCCTTCGCCGGCATACGCGTCAATGTCCGCCTGGCTCGGGTTGGTAAATGTGGGGCTTACATCCTTCAGCATGGAGGCCGTTTTAGTATAGTCGTATATTTCCACCGCCAGATCTTTATCGGAAGTCAGCACGTCCAGCACACAGTTTACGGCATCCTGATGCTCGGTGGCGGCGCTGGTCATAATCGTAATGTTGGGCTCAAAGATCAGTTTAGAATCCCCGGTCTGGTTCGGGAAGGGAAAGATCCCGAAATCAAAATTCTCATCAATGTCCAGGAAATTTTGGATAGACCAGGAACCTGATACCTTCATGGCCGCCTCACCCTGTACCATTTTCGCGTCACAGTCCGTCTGCTCCATGGAGAATGTCTCGGGGAAAGTATTATCAAAAATCAACTTATTATATTGGTAAACATCCTGAAATTCCTTACTGTTGGCAAAAGAAACTTCGCCTGCCCGGAACTTATCGCCCCACTCGGGATCCTTGTTGAACACATCATTCATGGCAAACTGCATGGTCACATTTCCGATGGACCATGTATCCACCATATGGCTGGCAAAAGGTACGATATTTTTCGTCTTACAGTCATCAATGATCTTCTGCAGATCATCCTGAGTCTTCGGAATCTCCCAGCCGTTTTCTTTAAACATCGACCGGTTGTAGTAAACGCCCTGATAAAGAGCATTGTAAACCATGCCGTATGTATTGCCGTCTATAGTCACGTTTTCCCTGGCAGCATCCAGCCCCTTATCCAGATAAGTATCGTCTATGGTACCCAACACTCCCAGCGGCGCATAGGTGGCCACATCCTGGGCTTTCCCGATCATAATATCCGGAAGCCCCGACTGAAGATACTGCTGCATCTTAGGCTGGAAATCATTTCCCCAGTCC
>DPJQ01000233.1:9637-10017 GCA_003542935.1 Lachnospiraceae bacterium
GGCTGGAAATCATTTCCCCAGTCCACGCACTCCCATTCCAACGTGATGTTGGGATATTTTTTCGCCAGAGCCTCATCGATCATGTCCTCAATACCCGCGTCCGTAGTGGACTGCCCTGCCAGCACCGTAAGGGTCACCTCCCCTTCCGGTACCGCAGCGTCGCTGCCAGATACCTCAGACGCACCGGAGGTCTGGGCGCCCGGCGCCTCTGACGATTCTGACGTACCGGATGTCTCCTGCGCGCCGGATGTTCCCGAAGCGTTCGATGCCGGAGCCGACGAGCCCCCTCATCCGCAGCCTGCCACGGCGCTGACCGCCATAGCCGCCGTCAAAATTCCTGCCACATACTTTTTCTTCATGTTCTTTCCTCCTGTTATTAT
>DPJQ01000233.1:10320-23422 GCA_003542935.1 Lachnospiraceae bacterium
ATGTTCTTTCCTCCTGTTATTATAACTGTTATTCCGGTTTTCGACATCTCGTACCGACGGGATCTCTAACCTTTCCGACAATGCCAGTATATCTCCTTCGACCGTCAGGAAATAGGAATAAATTGAAAAAAGAGTTGTACAATTTTGTAAAAAGTACAACTCCCAGTGAATCCTCCCTATTCCTGATACAAACCGTCTATCCCTTCGCCTCATGGCGGTAATCCCTAGGGCTTTTCCCGTATGTTTTCCGGAATACCCGGCTGAAATAGGCGTAATCATCATACCCCGTAAGAAAAGCGATCTCTGTCAGACTGGTCTCGCTCTCCCTGATATATGCAGCCGCTTTCTCCATCCGCTTTCTTGTCACATATACCATCAGATTCTCCCCGGTTTCGCGGCGGAAAGTCCGGGAAAAATACGTACTTTCCATGCCGAATCTTCCGGCAAGCCCCGTCAGGCTCAGATCCTCAAAATAATTCTCATCTATATAGGCCACCGCAGACCGTATGATATCGGACACCGTATGCGCGGCCTCATCCTGCCCTAAAGACAGGCCGAAATCGATTACATCACGGACTGCGGCGCACAGATCTTCGCCGTTTAGCCGCTCAATGATCTGATCCGACAGGCTGATCAGATCCTCCATGGCCGCGGCCTCCCGTGAACCCTGACTGCTCCCTGTGGCCTCTGACACCGCATTCAGAATACGTTTTACCGTCTGTTTCACTTCCAGATACTCCCACCGCTCACTGACGCATTCCGCCAGACCCGTTTTTTTGAACACCAGTTTTTCTATGGCGGCACGGTTTTTCCTCCGGAATAATTCTTTAAATTCTTTCACCCTGCCCTCGTCAAACCGACTGCTGATCTTTTTTTCCTCTCCGGACGTCCCGGAATGCCCGGCCACAAAAAACACATCCTCTGGTACGTAGGGCCGCATCATCAGCATAGATAATTCATTGGGCCGGTATACGTGATTGAACACATAGGGCACTTCACTTTTCAAACACTTGCGTATTTCCTTTTTTACCGACCAGGACAGCAGATTCATATCGTAGCCATAGGCCGCCGACAAAGCTCCCATATCGTGGATCTTGATCAGCATCAGGCTCATCCCCGCAAAATCCGCGTCCGTATTCATCGTTATAATCGGAGTAAATGCCGTGTCCCTCTTCTCCAGAAGCTGGCTGAATTCCCGATCCTGGAGGATGGACGAGGCTTTGAGGATCTGGGACTGCTGTTCCCTGCGCTGGCGGGCGTCGGCTTTCCGGCCGCTGATAATCTCCAACGCTTTTGCCAGTGCGTTCACAAGGTCGATCCTGGTAACAGGCTTTACCAGGTAGTTAATGGAACCTGCCATAAACGTATCTTTCACATACTTGAAATCGTCATAACCGCTGACGACAAAAGTGATGATATCCGGGTAACCGTCATGAATCCTTTGCAGTAGCTCCACGCCGTTTACAAAAGGCATGTTGATATCCGTTATGAGAATATCCGGCCGTTCCTGTTCTAGCCTCCGTAAAACCTCCTCCCCGTCCGCCGCCGGTTCCATACAGCACAGGGAATACCGGGACCAGTCGATCATCGTGCAGAGTTTCATTCTTGTCCAGTATTCATCGTCCGCTATCAGGACTTTATAGTATTCTTTCTCCATTGCTCTGCCACCCCCATTGTCTGCCTGGCTATGGTGAGCCGGACCGCCGTGCCTTTGCCGTCTTTGCTCTCGACCCGGATCCCAAAAGCATCCCCGTACAACATTTTCACACGGGCATTGATATTGACCAGCCCGATAGAATTGCCCTTTGCCACCAGCTCCAGGTTATTTTCCTCCATTTTCCGATTTACCTTATCGGCATGGGCTATGCCCGTGCCGTTGTCCTCCACAGCGATCACCAGACTGTCCCCCTCCGCTTTGGCCCGTATGGCCACCTTTTTTTCTCCTCGGATATTGCGCAGGCCGTGATTCAACGCATTCTCCACCAACGGCTGTATACAGATCCGCGGCACGGAACATTTAAGAGCGGCATCGTCAATGTCAAATTCATATTGGACATTGTCCTGCATCCGCACATTCATCACATAAATATAATTTTTCAGATGCACGATCTCCTTAGCCACAGTAGAAAAAGGATTCTTCATATCCAGGCTGTAACGGAATATGTTGGATAAAGACTGACACAAAAGGCTGACCTCCTCACACTGGCGTATCTGCGCAATGCTGCTCATGGTATCCAGAGTATTATAAAAGAAATGGGGGTTGATCTGAGCCTGCATGGCATTATATTCCGCCCGCTCCAGCAAAAGCTTCGTCTCGTACTCCCTGGCCAGCAACGTCTGGATCTGATCCAGCATTTCATTAAAATTCCTTCCCAGCTCACCGATCTCATCCTGCTGTTTTACCGATATCCGCAAATCCGTCTCTCCCTCCTTGATCCGCTGCGTCATCCTGGTAAGTTCCTCCAAGGGGCGGGTCAGGCTCTTCGTCCACACAAAAGTAATAAAAAACGCGATGAAAGCCATCAAAAGAGCTATGCTAAGCAAGCTGGATGTAAGAGAACGTTGGTTCGCTTCCAGAAGCGCCTGGGGAACCAGGGCGCACACGCTGAAATCATATTTCTCCTGCTCCACCCGGAAAAATACCCGGCCGTTCCTGCCGGGCGACACGGCATGCTCAGACTGTCCTTGTCTGATCGTTTCCTCGATATCCTGGTAACATTCCAGTTCCTCCCCCTCAAGCGATCCCACCGATGTTATGGTCCGGTCTCCCGCCGGCTGCAGCCAGACAAACATATTCTCATCCGTGATAAACCGCTTTATACAGGCCTGGTACGCCTTACAGTCCATATCGCAGACCAGATACCCCACCAACCGGCCGATATTGCTGTTGCTGTAAATCTTCATGGCTAATCGGATCAGATCCTTTTCCCTGTAAGCATTGTAATAGCCGGATACCAACATCGTCGTTCGATCCGAATGGACAAAGTTCTTTACCACATCCGCATTATTCTCCCGGGTCTCGTCATAAATATCCAGGGGGTAATTATGGCGCGGAGTGACCGCCCGCCGATAGGTGCTGATAATCTGATCCGACGAATCATATAGATATAGAGCCACCACCCTGTCCGAAGTATCAAAGTACTCCGTGGCGATATTGTAAGCTTCCCTGTGGTATCTTTCCTTAAGCCGCCGGATCGGAATATCCGCCTTTAAATCACGCATAAGCTGCTGGCGGTTGTACACTTTGACGATCTTATTTTCGATCCCTTTGATGATAGAATGAAGATCTCCCTGCATATTCTGCAGGAGGCTGAAATTTTCCTTTTTGGCCTGGTCATAGATCAGCCGGGAGGATCCCCTGCTAAACAGCCATGTCTGCAGCAAAAGAGCTATCATAATGCAGAGGAGGCAAAGCGCCAGCACTTTAAATCTCATCTTCAGTGGAAATTTCATTTTCCCTGTTCCTTCTGTTAGTTTTTCCTCTAGTATAGCAAATTTCCCTTCCCCGCACCAGATACTTATCAGGGGCCTGCCACCGGGATCCCGGACGGACGTTTTGTTTCTTTTTTAGTTTATGGGTTGATATTATGAAATTTTCACCCCATATGTTAGGAAAATCTTGAAAAAAAAACTTGACTTATTTTGTGAATAGAAAAGTAAGTGCATGTTCAGATTATGAAATCATGCAAGGCTCATGGGATGCAGGACTTCCGCCCTTTTAATGAGATCATCAGCTATTACTTCAGGACATACAAAATGACATTCGGAAAAGAACATCCCCGGCTATCTGCCAAGGCAATGGATTCCGTGATTGGCTCTTTCCTGGGCAGTTCTATACTCGCGAACGTTATGATTTGCCAACGTTGTCGCCCGTATATGCCCGCGAGCGCCAATAAATCTGGAAAATATTTGTGCTCGCGAGTATAACAATCTGGACGGCCTTGAATATGATCCAGAGACCTACCAGGCTATGATAGACAGGCATTTCCAGACACGGTATCGGAATTGCGATTACAATCTCTGCCACTTTATGTCTGAGGAAGTCTGTAATAACCGTTTTTATGAGACATGCTATTAGATCCTGCCGCCATCTGTCCGCAATTTGCTGCCAATTGACAGCAGCCGTATGGATTCATCCTCTTTTGTATAAAATATTTGTGTATTGTTGTGTATTTTTCTTGACGTATTGCGTATTGTTGTGTATTATGTTCTTATAAGGAGAAGGGCAATGAATCCACGGAACGCGGCAATCAAGGACTTAAACAATAGCGGCTATCAGTTCAAACGGAACGGAGGGAATCACGATATCTACTACAATCCAGAAACAAAGTATTCCATTCCCTTGAAGCGTGGCCACTTCGATGAAGACGATCTCCGCTACATACGCAAAGAAATCAAACAGGGCGGAAGGTAAATCCCTCCCTGCCGCCGGCAAAGGAGGCTGACCTATGAAATATATCTATACTGCAACATTTGTTCCCAATGAGGCCGGAACCAAATACTATTGCAGAGTGCCCGACCTTCCCGGGTGTGTTACCACCGGGAGCACTCTTGATGAGGCCATTGAAATGATCACCGACGCCGCCAGCGGCTGGCTTGTGGTGGCAGAGGATGAAGGGAACGAGATTCCGGCCCCTACTCCACAGCACAATTTGGACATTCCGGAAAATGCGGTCTGCTCCATCATCCGCATTGATACATTCGCATACCGGGCGGCAACCGATACCAGAGCAGTCCGTAAAAACGTTTCACTTCCTGCATGGATGGCCACCTTGGCAGAAAAGCGCGGGGTGAACTGCTCCCAGGTTCTCCAGGACGGACTTATGGAGTTGCTTAATGCCGGCCATGCAAGATAAGGCTGATTTACGGATATTGATATTTTGAGATACACATAGGAAAACACCCCGCCGGCCCTACTCGGGTCTGCGGGGTGTCTTAACGCGTCGCCGGACGGGGTTCATCCCGCCGATGCGCCGGTTAGGAGGCGCAAGTTACCGCCGGGCCTTCCATACCGGTATCGATCAGCTCCTCCGAAGAGTACTGGCCGTTGGGCGTATTATAGTAGCGGTTCATCTTCCGCGGTGTGACGGTAATCTCAATGGCATTCTCCCCTTCATTCAGATAAGAAGTGATATCCAGAGTATAGGGCTGATACATCACCTTGCCCGCTTCTTTTCCGTTTACCTTTATGGCAGCCGCCGTATACACATTGTTCAGCTTCAGTACCGCTTTCTGTAACGGGGCTTTACTAATTAATTTATAGGACGTATTGTAAATACCGCCGGCGGCTACTTTCTGCAGGGCTCCGCCGTGGAAACCGGGATCGTTCCATTTCCCGAGGATATTTTCCGTACGGGCTCGCAGAGCAGGGCCAGGGCCATACTGTTTTTACCGGAATAACTGTCCTCGCTGGCGCCGAATTTCGCAACGATCACACCGTTATCCGCCTGGGCCCGATAGATCTTACCGCTGTCCTGATCCAGCCAGTAGAAATTCTGATACTTCCCGTCGGCCTTGACGGTGATGGTATTTTCACAGGTGTCAATGTTGCGGATATAGACCAGCTCCCCGCCGTCACCCAAAGTGCGTCTCGCAAAACGGACGTTTGTGTTTTTCTCATAGGTGACGGCCGTTTTACGGCTGCCAGGGCTTTCTCCAGATCCGCCATGATCTTGGGGTTCGATCCGTTCTCCTGGGCGATGATCTCAGCGGCACAGGCGGCCACTTTCGCATCCCCAGCAGCGTATTTTCCGTCAGCGTAACCGGGCTGTTTTGCCGGAGCGTTTCCGTACAGGATTACCGTAGCCAGTTCTTTTAGTTTCTCCATTGTGGCCACGGGAAGAGTGGTTCCCTCCACTACGATGGCCTGGTAGGTCATCTTTCCGCCGTTCGCGGAAATTTTCCCGTCTTCATAAACGGTATCCGCCGCCTGGATACTGGCATCGTTGATGGCATCCCAGGCTATACCGTTGTAATTCATCGCCTTTACCGCGTCTGTCTCGGACAGGCTGCCGTTGTAGGGCATGTACAAGGCCACATCCTTACTGGGGCTGCCCTGCTGCATCAGGTAATTGACCCTGGCCGCGTAGAGGTTCATCTCCGGAAAATAGGGGGACAGGGTATTGGTCTCTGTCACATTGATGCCGGTGCCGGCCATGGGCGACCAGCCGTTTTCCCCGAAAGTTTCCGTATCCTTACCATATGTGAAGTTCCCCGCAAAAGGTGAAAAAACCCCGAAATATGCCCTACAAAACGTGAAAAACCGTCTATCTGGATTGCTTTTTTCTCAAAATATCCTAAACTTATCCCCAAATAAGTCAAAGGTTTTTACGTAAGCTGAAAATAGCTTGCGCAATGTGAGAAAGGAGTGATGCAGATGGATGGTTTTTGTAATTCAGCGGACAATGCCTCTATCCGGGGGTACATACTGAGAAGTTTGGTGAAAGGGTATCATTTTTCCCTTCCGGTAAAAACATTGTCCAACAAATTGATATCTTGCGGCCTGGTCAGTTCGCCGGATATCTCAGGCCAGCTCTATTACCTGGAGCAGTACGGCCTGGTTCAGTTCTCGGGTGGATCAGATGCTTTCAGTGCTTTGGGTAATGATGCCGTTATCCGGCTTACTGCCAGCGGGATCCAGTTTATAGAGCGCGGAGGGGATCCGGAAATGGGGATTGATTTATGAATGACAGACCCCGGAAAACCCGTTCGGATTCCAAAATGTACCAGCTGCCCAAGGATGTGTTAGCCCAGATAAATGGGATGCTTCTGGATGAAAACATGAAGTATTCGGATATCCAGCACTGGCTGGAGACAGAACAGGGAATGAAGATCAGCCTTTCGTCTATCTCTAACTATGCGGTAAAAATTTACCAGGCAGCACAGCGGGTTTCCGATGACTTGGAACGGACAAAGTTTTTTCTTGATTACATTGGCAGCAAAAGCGAAATTGACGCGGGCAAAGCAACCACGGCGATCCTGAAAAGCGGGCTGCTGCAGAAAATCGCAACGGCGGAGGAAGAATTTAATGAAATGCCCATTGAAAAGGCCGGGAGGCTGTTAGTGGAGATAAACAGGACCGAAATAGCAAGGGAACGCCTGGAACTTGACTATAAAAAGAAAATGCAGCTTGCCCTGGAAGCTTTTGAAGGCGATATAATGGGACAAATCAAGAAATACCCGGAAATCCGCGAAAAATTTATGGCTGCATTATTTGAATTAAAACAGAAAATGCAGGAGAATTAGGAGGATAAGAATATGTATAACCCGTTAATGAGTGAACAGTTTTGCCTTAATATTTTTGGCAATAACGTAACTATTTTCAATATTGCAGAGGGGGAAACGATAAAAGAGGGGGATTTTGTTGCAGTAAACACAAGGACGCTGATGGCGGGCACCCCGAAAAAGGAAAGCGGCTATTGCACAGTCGGCTGCGCCTCAAGGATCGTGACAAATGAGGCGGGGCAGAAAATGGTAATCTGCCATGACGGTATTTTTGTTGCGAAGAATACGCCGATACCGGAGCATACCATTACAGAAGATTGCTGCGGAAGGGCCTGTTATTTTGAAAACCGCAATACGGTTTCCATGGATAACATCAACACCACAAAGGCCGGGGAAATCCTGAGCGTTGATGAGAAAAGAATTCTCCTGAAGATAGACATTGGCGATAGGAGGGGAATGGAATGGTAATAAGCACGCAGAACCTCAGTTTAATATTCCGTGGATACTCTGCAACGTTTAATAAAAGCTTTGAGGAGGCAGAGGCAAATTACCCTAAAGTGGCGATGGTAATCCCTTCTGTAACAAGGGAAAACACCTATGGCTGGATGGGCCAGATGCCCAATATGAGGGAGTGGATCGGGGAACGGGAAATAGCCAATTTATCCGCGTATGACTACGAGATCAAGAACAGGGATTTTGAACTGACCATACAAGTCCCTGTCGATGACATTGCTGACGACCAGTATGGGATGTATGGGCCGGTTGTTGCTGAAATGGGATCATCCGCAAAAAAACATCCGGACTCATTGGTTTTTAGTTTAATGGGGGATGGTTTCACGAAAAAATGCTATGATGGAGCCAGCTTTTTCAGTGACAAGCATCCGCTGGACAGAAACGGCAAAAAAACGCAGTCGAATATGGGGAACAAAAAGCTGAGTGCGAAGTCCTATGCGGAGGCCAGGGTGCAGATGATGACTATTCTGGGTGAGCATGGACGGCCGCTGAACATCGTCCCGGATCTCCTGGTGGTTTCCCCGCAGAATGAAGCCGTTGCCAGGGAACTTCTGTTTGCCGATCTTATCGCCGGGAGTTCCAATGTAAATAAGAATACATGTGTCCTCCTGGTAGTCCCGGAACTGTCGGGCTATGCGGAACAGTGGTACCTGCTTTGCACAAAGCGGAATATCCGTCCGTTTGTATTCCAGGAAAGGGAGAAGCCCAAGCTTATATGTAAAAACAACGAAAATGATGACAATGTTTTCTTCCGAAACGAAGTCATCTACGGGATCAAGGCAAGGTACAATGCCGGCTTTGGCATGTGGCAGCTGGCTTACGGGAGCACAGGGACAGCGGAGGGGTAAGACCGTATGGAATTCTACACTGAAATATTGTCCCAGGAAGAAAAACTGACGGAAGCGCCTGAGTATATCAGGCTGCTTCCGTTAGGCCGCATATCGTCGGAAAAAGGCGATTTCCTGGTAGACCGTGGAAGCTTCCAGGCAATGAAAGGGCATATGGAACGCCGTGGCATAGACATTGTGATTGATTATGAGCATCAGACACTGAAAGATATCCAGGCACCGGCAGGGGGATGGATCAAGGAGCTTGTCCTGAAAAATGATGGCATTTATGCCAAAGTTGAGTGGACAGCCAGGGCACGGGAATACCTGCGAAACAAGGAATACAGGTATCTTTCCCCTGTCGTGCTGGTGGGGAAAAATGACCACAGGGCTTTAAGGCTCCATTCCGTGGCCCTGACCAATACCCCGGCTATCAATGGGATGGTGCCTATTGTCAATTCCATAAGCGGGATTGCCGGTGCCGACGATGGACGGGACGGCACGTACAGGGAAGTATGCCGGCTGTTGAATCTGAGCGAATCGGATTTTTTCCTGTATGGCATATAAGGGTGCAAAAATGGATTATGATAGACTGTTAGAAATGATAAGGCCATCTGACATAGCAGATACCTACCAGCCGGTTGTCAGCCTGATCGGGCTGGAGAACTTTTTAAAACTCTGCCAGTACGCCATGGGGAGTGAGCTTTACTTCCCGACATTGGAGGGTATCCTGCGGAATACGCGGAGGCGTGTAATATTGCAGGAATATAACGGTTATAACCTGCAGGAGCTCTCAAAAAAATATGGCCTGACACAAAGCCGTATAAGGAACCTTCTGAAACGCCGTAATAAGCCTTGAAGGGCAACAGGCAGAATAATATACGCTAACCATAAAACACCCCCGTTATAACGCGTTATAACGGGGGTGTGGGCTGCATTGTCCCTTTAGAAAGAGCGGAGCGTCTCCTTTAACCTGCACGCTTCCATAAACCCGGCCCTGTATGCATAATGTGAAGTCTGGCAGAGGGCCGACAGGATGCAGCTGTTTATTTCAAACATGGCGGCTTCCGCATCCTCTAACGGCAAACCCTTTATATAGCCGCTGATATCCTGTGTTATCTGTTCGGCCTGTTCCCCGACCAGGTCGGCGTTCAGGTTATGTAACAGGAATTCCAGGTATTCAAAGATATTTTCACGGTTAAAACTGATTGCTTTGTCCAATGGCTTGCTGGTTTCCATATCCATCATTTTCTTATCATCCTTTCTGTCAATAATCTTGCCATCCGTCCCCTAATGCAGTATACTCTGTATAGGGAGTGGCTGCTCCCTATGCCTCTTTTTATTGTTCGCCATTCCTAAGCTGGTACGCTGACTGCAGGTGGTCGATATTAAGGGGCTCTTTTTCGTCATCCTGGAACTGTAAGGCAATGTTTAAAACCTTTACGCAGTTCCGGATCCCGCCGCGCTGTAAAGCCAGTTTATGGAGGTATAACAGGCCCTCTTTATCAAGGGAATAAGGGGAGAAGATAGCTTCTATATCTCCCAGTGACGGCTCCACGATATGCCTGCGGATGCCTATGCGGCTGTAAAGCTGTGCAAAATGGGCCTGTCCCCTGCCGTGCATCCGGTCATATACTGTCGGGTTCCCGCATAGGACAACCCCGGATTCCGCCATGTCATTGATCGCCCGGAGGTTTTCCAGGGCCCGGATGGATAAATGCTGCGCTTCGTCAATGATGACCAGCCGGGGGGAAGCTGACAAGTAGTCGGTGATCGCGCCGACGAGGGCCCGGTCTGTGCCGCGCTGCAGCTTCCCGATATAGGAAAGGATCCTTTCGCAGACCCCTTTTACTGACTTTTCGCAGTCCTTCAGCTCTATGTAGATCGCATCGGGGTGGGTTTTTACATACTGCTTTAATGCGACGGTCTTCCCCAGCCCGGCATCCCCGTAAATCAGCGAGATATCCCCCGCGGCCTCCGCAAAAGAGACCGCCATTACAATTTCGTCAAGTGTCTGTGTGTGCGCTGTTTCCAGCTTTTTCATACTGCTTCCTCCTATGCCTGTTTTTGGTATGCCCTGTCAAGCATCTTCTTTTTGAACTTGTCTGCCAGTTCTTTCTGCTTGTCAGACACGGCTTTTTTCCTTGCGGCATTTTGCTTGAGGGTATCCTCATACTGCCGTTCTATGTCGCCCATTGAAATACGCCGGATATTTTCTTCTATCTTGCTGTTTCTAATAACCTCAATGGTTTTGGGCTTGGCAATCTCCGCACATGTCATTTCCTCCGCCTGACGTTTCAGGCGTTCCCCGATTGTTTCCACGCTCCTGGTTATATTATCTGCTGTATAGGTGTTCTGTGCTTTCTGCCGGGCTATTTTTTTCCGCCTGTTCTCCCTCTGGTAATCTTCTGCTGTCAGATCCCAGCCTTGCTTTTGGACTTCTTCAGCCACAAAGAGGAAATTTTCATCCAGGTCAAAGATATATAAAATTTCCGGTTTTGTAGGGTCATACCTCGCGGCAACCTTTTGGCCGATGTAATTTATACAACTGTCATTGTAGAAATGGATCCCCTTGAATGTAACGCCGTTCCGCTGGACAACCCGCTGCCCTTTTACCCTCATAAGGCTGAAATATAGTACCTCTTTAGAGGCCCGCCGGACCGTAAAAGGAATGTCTGCGTATACCTGGTTGGGACTTTTCCCATACATCGCATCTCCTGAATGCCCGGTTTCATTATATATCCTATATACATATTGATTATGCTGCGTTATGAATTCCTCCAATGTGATCACGTCCATAATAGCCAGGTTTTTTAAATCTTCCGGGCGCTGTTTGGCGTTACTGCCAGCATAAGAAGGATACATTTTACCCAGCTGCCCCTCAAAAGTGTTGAATAGACGTTCAATAGGTTTCGCTTTTGCGTTATATGGGATTGCGTAGGTAACTTCTATCTGAAGATTGGCGGCAAGACTGGTAAATATTTTTTCTTTTTCATCGTCGGAGACTATATATTTCCCCTGGGGGTAAAACATGTCTTGGGCTTTATAATCCTTCCCGTTATCCAGCCGGACGCCATTGGGTATCCCGAAATGTTCAACACCTAATCCAAAACTGCATAAAACAATGTCTGAGTTTGGGGATTCTGTCCTGACGATGCTTGCCATCACCTTCCGCGTCCTCATATCCATCCAGTAGCTTCCCCATGGCCTTTCTAGTTTCCACCCGCCTTTCCCGTCAGGAACCCTAACAAATATGTCCCATAAATGATGGTCTGATACCCAAAATTGGTTGGGGAGCAACTTGGAGTAATCCCGTTCCATATAGGGCATACATTTATCATCAAAAGCTTTTTCCCCCTCCCGTGCCCTGACTACTGTTGCATCATCCATGTTTTTAACATAATTACGGAATGCTTTAATGCCGGGGAGAAAATCCCCGTTCAAATTTGCATTCAGCTTTACTTCCCTGTAACAGGATTCTATAGTGGGCTTTGTCTGGCGGAGATAGAGGGAATTAAACAATTCCCTGTATTTCTTTGGTATTGTGCTTTGCCCCCTGTTATAGCCCCCCCTCCTGTCAACCAGCTTTTCGACCTGGCCCGACTTGCTTTTCTTCATCCAGTCGTATAATGACTTCTTTGATATCTGGAAATCATGATCCCGGTTCCATTGTTCTACAAACAGGCCCATGATCTCCGTTTTCTTTGCCATCCCCGCTTTTTTTGACTGCTTTAAGAACTTCCGGTATTCCGCAACCGCCAGGGCCCTTGATTCGCCTTTCCTGCGCTGCTCTTTTGTGCTGGCATAATCCGTGTTAAAAACAGTTTGGGCATCTCCGGTAGTCTGGTTATGGTAGGCCCTTTGGGCCTGATCCGGAAGTGATTCCAGCGAAACCTCCATGCGCTTGCCACCCTGCCCTGTAGATGATGGGATATAGCGGGAAACATATTCTTTGTTAGTCGCTTTAGCCCTAACAGCTCTTTCTGTATATCCCAACAGTTCAGCAGCTTCTTTAGTTGTCAACCATACCATGTTATAAACTTCCTCTATGTAGTTGCTAAGAGTTACGTTACTTTTAAGCAAGTTCCCCGGCTCTCAACCTTCCCCTCAGCTCATCCAGGGAAAAAGTAATCTTCGCCACTTTAGAAAAAATGTAGTAGGCATCAACCGTTACCTGGGTAATGCCTTCTTCCAGCATGTATCTTGCCAAATCGGTGAAGTTACCAAAGGTTCCGAATGCAGTCTTTATTTCCAACATAAATTTTTCACCTCGTTTCTACAGCTTCGGCAACGGCTTTAAACAGATCCTCTAATTCAATATCTAAAACTATGGATAATTTTTTTAGAGTCCCAAACGTAGGATTCTTGGTTTTGCTGCATATGACTGATACAGTACTCTTGCTTACATTCATCTGTTCTGCTAACCAGGCTTGATTTTTGCCTTTGAGGTAAAGTGTTTTTAAAACCAACTTTCCTAAAGGTGTTTTGTTATCTGTCCGTGTAGCCAATTCTTTTCCTCCTGTTGAATAATTTAGTTT
>DPJQ01000066.1:0-12874 GCA_003542935.1 Lachnospiraceae bacterium
AGTCTCCGTAAGCAGTGGATTTCGCCTCCGCTAAAGGCGCCCCTTGAATGCCCTTACCAGAGTATGCCGGCCGGGCGACGCGGCTGTTCATGAGTGGTCCGGAAGGATATTTGGGGGTTACGGGGGTAGACTTATTAAAAAAATAAAGGAGTACTGATAATCATGGATGCAGGTTTAAACAGGACACAGGAGCTGTTGGCATTTATAAGCGAGAGCCCTACGCCTTATCATGCGGTGGCGGCTGTGGAGAGGCGGCTTTTGGCGGAGGGGTTTGTGCGGCTGCATGAGGCGGAGCATTGGGAGCCTGCGGCGGGGCAGGGGTATTTTGTGGTGCGGGGTGGGACTTCTCTGCTGGCGTTTCGGGTGCAGAGGCCGGATTTTACCAATTTTCAGACGGTGCTCTGCCACAGTGACAGTCCCTGCCTGCGGATCAAGGAGAACGGGCAGATGACGGCGCTGAAACGGTATGCCCGTATGAACGTGGAGAAGTACGGCGGCCTTTTGATGGCGCCCTGGCTGGACCGTCCCCTGTCGGCGGCGGGGCGGGTGATCCTGGAGACGGAGAGTGGCCTGGAGGAGCGGCTGGTGGATTTTGACAGGGATTTGATGCTGATTCCCAATGTGGCCATCCACATGGACCGCAAGGCCAATGAGGGAAAGAAGTATGAGGTGCAAAAGGATCTGCTGCCCTTGTATGGGCAGGATCTTTCAGGGGATACTTTTATGGTTCAGCTTGCCGGGCTGGCCGGGTGCCGGCCGGAGCAGATCCTGTCGTCGGACCTTGTCATATATAACCGGATGAAGGGGCGGATCTGGGGCGCGGAGCGTGAATTTTTCTCGGCTCCGCGGATTGACGATCTCCAGTGTGCTTTCGGGGGGCTCTGTGCGTTCCTCGGAGGCAGTCATCCGGATACGGCGGCGGTGTTTGCCGTGCTGGATCACGAGGAAGTGGGCAGCAGGAGCCGGCAGGGGGCGGATTCTACCTTTTTGCGGGACTGCCTGGGCCGGATCAACGGGGCCTTTGGCCGGGACGGGGAGCAGTATCTGCGGGCCGTGGCGGAGGGCTTCCAGATCTCTGCGGACAATGCCCAGGCCGTGGCGCCCTCCCATCCGGAGAAATACGATCCGGTCAATCAGGTGTTTATGAATGACGGCGTAGTGATTAAATACCATGGCGAGCAGAAATATACCACGGACGGCCTGTCGGCGGCGGTGGTGAAGCGTCTGGCGGCGAGGGCGGGGGTACCTGTCCAGGTGTACACGAACCATTCCGACGTGGGCGGCGGTTCCACCCTGGGGAATCTGTCCAACAGCCAGGTATCGTTCCTGAGCGCGGACATTGGGCTGGCCCAGCTGGCCATGCACTCCCCCTATGAGACGGCGGGGGTGAGGGATACGGAGTATCTAGTAAAATTGTTGGAAGAATATTACCGGAGCTGCATATGCCGGGACAGGGGCAGGCTGTATTGGAAATAAGGCACAGAGGTATAGAAGGAGTAGATCATGGCAATGAAATGGACGGCGGAGCAGCAGAAGGTCATCGACCTGCGGGGAAAAAATATTCTGGTCAGCGCGGCGGCGGGTTCAGGAAAGACGGCGGTGCTGGTGGAGCGGATCCTGCAGCAGATCACTGAGGGGGAAAATCCCCTTGATGTAGATCAGCTCCTGGTGGTGACGTTTACCCGGGCGGCGGCGGCCCAGATGAAGGAGCGGCTGATGGCGGCCCTGGAGCGGCGGCTTTTGGAGAAACCGGACAATGTGCATCTGCAGAAGCAGACTACGCTGATCCACCATGCCTTGATCACCACCATCGACGGTTTCTGTTCCTATGTGATCCGCAATTACTTTCATCAGATCGATCTGGATCCGGCATTCCGGGTGGCGGACGAGGGGGAACAGCGGCTTATGGAGCAGGATGTGCTGGGGACGGTGCTGGAGGAATCCTACGAGTCTCAGGATGCGGATTTCCTCTACTATGTGAGCTGCTTTGACGACGGCCGGTCGGATCAGAAGCTTATGGATATCACACTGCGCCTGTACCGGATAGCCCAGAGCCAGCCCTGGCCCGGAGAGTGGTTCCGTGAATCTCTGTTTCCCTACCAAATGCAAACGGAGGAGCTCGCGCAGGCCCCGTGGATGGAGCAGGTCCTCCGGTTGTCCCGGGCGTTTCTTCAGGAGGCGCAGGAGCTGAACCGCAGGGCTCTTTCTGTAGCACTGTCCCCCGGCGGTCCCTCCCAGTATGAGGCAGCCCTTTTGGCGGACCGGGAGTTTCTGGAACAGCTGGCCGGGGCAGAAGATTACGAAGCCTGGCGGCGGCTGTTTTTCGGGTGGAAGCCGGCGTCCCTTTCCCGGAAGAAAAATCCGGACATGTTGGAGGAGAAAAAAACTCTTGTCCAGGAACTTCGCAAACAGATGAAAAAACTGGTACAGGAAAAGATCGGGGACGCCTTTTTTTCCGCGGAACTTACGGAGGTGGTGTCGGATATGCAGCATTGTGAGCGGTGTGTCCGGGCTATGACGGCCCTGGCCCTGCGCTTTAGCGAGCGGCTCTCCCAGGTAAAGCGGGAAAAAAACGTGCTGGATTTTTCGGATATCGAGCATCTGGCCCTGGCGGCCCTGGTGGAGAAATCCCCGGAGGGCGAGCGGCGCACGGCGGCGGCAAAAGAGTTGTCCGCCCGTTTTGCGGAGATTATGATTGACGAGTACCAGGACTCCAATCTGGTACAGGAGAAGATTCTTACCGCCGTGTCCCGGATGGAGGACGGGGAGCACAATGTTTTCATGGTGGGGGATGTGAAACAGAGTATCTATAAATTCCGACTGGCACGGCCGGAGCTTTTTATGGAGAAATATGACAGTTACCCGGCGGGGGAGGATGCCGGCCCCCAAAAAGAAGATGACCAGCCAGGGAAAGAGCCCCTCTGTGGGGCGGAGGCAGAAACAGGGCCGGATACAGAGAAGCAAGAATCGAGGAAAAATCTCAACAGGCGGATTGATTTACATCGGAATTTCCGCAGCCGCAGAGAGATCGTGGACAGCGTCAATTACCTGTTCCGGCGGCTCATGACGCGTCCTCTGGGCAATATCGCCTACGATGACGCCGCGGCCCTCCGGACGGGAGCCGTATGGCCCGAGGAGGACAGGGGGGAGTATACGACAGAGCTGCTGCTGATGGACAGAGGGGGAGAGAGGGAGGAGGACGCGGGTTCTCCCCAGGAGCTGGAGGCCCATATGATCGCCGACCGTATCCATCGCATGGCGGGGCACGAGACGATCATCGACCGCCGCACCGGAAAGCCCCGGCCTGTGTGTTATCGGGATATCGTAATCCTTCTACGCACCGTCAAGGGCTGGTCGGAGACCTTTGCCGCCGTGCTGAAACAGAAGGGCATACCGGCCTATGCGGTAACGAGAACCGGGTATTTCAGCGCCCCGGAGGTGGTGCTGATACTGAATTACCTGCGCCTTTTGGACAATTTCCGGCAGGAACTGCCTCTGGCAGCGGTGCTCACCTCCCCGATCGGCGGTCTTAGCGCAGAAGAGCTGGCGGAGATGAAAACCACTCTGCCGGACGGAGTGAATGAGGAAGAACAGAAAACGCCGGCTTTTCGTCCCCTGTACATCTGCCTGGAGGAGTATCTGTCCGGGAATGGGCAGGACGGACTGTCCGTAAAGCTGCGCCGTTTCATGGATACATACCGCCTGATACGTGACAAAATCTCCTACACGCCGGTGCATGAGATCCTGACCATGATTTATGAGAAAACGGGCTATCTCGCCTATGCCTCGGCCATGCCCGCCGGGGAACAGCGGGAGGCAAATCTGCTGATGTTGGTGGAAAAGGCATTGGAGTACGAGAGGACCAGCTACAGCGGCCTCTTTCATTTCGTACGTTACATCGACAGCCTGCGGAAATACGAGGTGGACTTCGGTGAAGTCTCCCTGGCCGGGGAGCTGGCAGACCAGGTGCAGATTATGAGCATTCATAACAGTAAGGGGCTCGAGTTCCCGGTGGTATTTGCGGCGGGCATGGGGAAATCTTTCAATGTCATGGATACGAAAGAGATGGCAGCGATCCATCCGGATATGGGGATAGGGATTCCGTGCATCGACCCGGAGCTCCGGTTCCGCCGGAATACGCTGTACCGAACGGTGATGCAGTATCGGATCAGGGAGGAAACCCTGGGCGAGGAGCTCCGCATCCTGTATGTGGCCCTGACCCGTGCGGAACAGAAGCTGATCCTGACAGGAGCCGTGGATAAGATAGAAAAACGTGTGGCGGCGGCCGGTACCGTCGCGGACCGGGAGGATAAGGCCCTCGGCTATGCGGCGCTGTATCAGGCAAAATCCTATCTGGACTGGATATTACCGGCACTGGCCGGTCATCCGGCCTTTGCAGAACTGGAAGAAGGTGGAGGCATCCGGCCAGAGACAGGGGAGACAGGGGCTGTACGGCGGCCGGCGGAGGAAGAAGCAGGAACCCTGCAGCGGCCCCCTGTGGACAGAGGTACAGATACCGGGCGGCAGCCCTTGGCCATGGGTGAAATTGAACCTGATCTGCGTCTTGCATTTTTTACCGCCGAGGATCTGATTCATGAGGAGATTCGCCAGCAGACCGTGCGCCTGGATGAACGGCTGCAGCTGGAGCATCTGAATGCCGGACAGGTATATGACGCGTCCTACCGGGAGCTTCTGGAAAGCCGCCTGGGCTGGGCCTATCCCTGGGCCGATGAGGCGCAGATCCCGGCCAAGGTGAGCGTGTCGGAGTTAAAGGAGCAGCATTTTGAGGAGGAGCAGGGCCATCAGCTCTATGAGGAGCCCGAGGTCATCCCCTATGTTCCGGCCTTCATGCAGGGCAGCCGGCAGACGGAGAGCGGAGGCGCCCGGAGGGGAACGGCCTATCACCGGGTCATGGAATGCCTGGATTACGGCGACTGGCAGCAGGGGATTTCCTGCGCACGGCAGATCCGCCGTCTGGTGGAGGTAAATAAACTGTCCGCCGAGGATGCGGCCATGCTCCGCGCGGCGGATTTTGAACGGTTTCTGGGAAGCTCTTTGGGGCAGCGGATGGGGGATGCCGCCCGGGAGGGACGTCTTACAAGGGAGCAATCCTTTTTCCTGTCCGTGCCCGCCGGGGAGGCGGATGACCGATGGGCAGACAGCGGGGAGACGGTGCTGATCCAGGGTGTCATTGACGCCTATTTTCCGACGGAACAGGGACTCGTGTTGGTGGATTACAAGACGGACCGGGTCGAAAGCCGGGACGGCCGGGATCTGGTGGAAAAATACCGGGTGCAGCTCAAATATTATGCGGAAGCCCTGGAGAGGCTGACGGGGCAGCCGGTTCGGGAAAAATGGCTGTATTCCTTCTCCCTGGGGAAGGCGCTGGAGGCATAGGAGGTACGGAAAGTGACATTTTTTGAGGTGCTGTGTTCCAATCTGTTCAGTTTCAGCATGACGGTGCTTTTTTTCACGGGGGTGGCGATACTGCTGCTGGGGCCGGTTCCCTACAGGGACAAAACGCACGGCTATATGGTCATGGGCGCCCTGTTGGCCTATATTGTACTGGTTGCTTTTGCGTCCACGGTCTTTTACAAAGCGGGTATGTACTCATGGCCTTACGGCGGCGGTGAGATTCTGATACAGTATACCCAGATTTTTGGCAGTATGCTTCTTATTAGAGTGATGTATGAGAAAACCGGCGGAACCGGTCTGGCTGTGGCCGTTTTTCTCCTGGCGGCCTATGATTTCGGATGGAACCTGGAGGAGATATTTGCCCCGGATAAGGTTTATCATCTGGATAATCTGGCGGAGCGGTGGGAGTATCTGTTCCACGAATGGGTGGCCACTCCTCTGGCCCTTGTATTTACGGCGTGGCTTCTTTGCAGGCTGGAGGTGGGGAAACTCTACAGGCAGTGGGAGCGCAAAAAGCCCGGGGCCGCCGTTCTGGTATTTCTGGGCCTGTATCCGATTCTGTCCCAGGCTTTACAGGAGTTGGTGGAACGGTTTGAGAAAATGGAGGATTTTAATCCCGTCACGGCCATCATTTTTCTGCTGGTTATCTACCTGATCTTTATGCACGGAGCCAGGGAGGAGATGCACAGGGAACAGATCGAGGCGCAGCAGGTCAGCTTACAGCAGCAGGCCGTTTACATAGAGAATCTGGAGGGGCTGCAGCGGGAGGTACGCCGGTTCCGCCATGATTTTAAAAATATGATGGCCGGGATGTATGTGCAGGCCAGGGAGGGGGATCTGGAAGCTGTCCAGTCCTATATCCAGGAGATGGTGACGGATTTTGATATGCAGATGGGCAGCCAGATCCGCCTGATGAACCAGCTTGCTAATATCCATATGGCGGAGGTCAAGGGGCTGTTTCTGGAAAAACTAAAACAGATGCAAAAGCAGCGGATTTCCTGTGAACTGGAGGTGCTGAAGCCCTTTAGGGGTACGGCCCTCCGCGGTACGGATCTGTGCCGCTGCCTGGGGATCCTGCTGGACAATGCCATGGAGGAGGTACGGGAGAAAGAGGAGGGAAAGATCCATATCATGATCAGCAGCCAGGACGGATGCACGACCTTCCGGGTGAAAAATACGCTGTTTTCTTCCCCGGATTTTCCCCGGATAGGGACGCTGGGGTACTCCACCAAGGGGGAGGGCAGAGGAATCGGCCTGGCAAATTACAAAAAGATCCTGGAGCGGTATGAGCAGGCGCTGCCCCTTACGGCGGTACAGAACGGATATTTCGTACAGGAGCTGAAAGTGCGGGAGGGATCTTGACAGCGTAAGCAGAAAATTAAGTAAGGCTGGTACAAAGAGCAGAGTTTTCTGTGCCGTTTGGGCACTGAAAGGGCCTGTTTGGGCAGTTTCAGACGAAAAAATGGAGAAGAATGCTAAAATAAGCCTGTCGCCGCCCGGAGACGTGAGACGGGCGGCAGCGTTTTTGAATGAGGTAACGAGGAGGATAAAAGTATGGATTCAAAAATGGAAAAACGACAGCTTATGGTCTTTGCGATGGCAGCCTATGTGCTGCCCTATCTGCTGGGGATCCTGATGTGGTACGGATATACGAAACAGATTAGTCTGACCGCGTTCCCCAGTGCCCAGATGATGTATCCGGCCATGGGCGTGATGCTGGCCTTTCTTTTGACCAGGGGAACGGACAGGGAGATGCCGAAAGCCTTTTACCGGTGCTATATCGGTGTGACGGTTGTCCTGGTTGTCCTTACCGTGGGGTCGGTTCTTGTTCCGGAGGCCGTGATCGAGATGCCCGGGGGACAGATGCCCGCCTGCCTGCTGATTCTCCAGTATGTCCAGGTCCTGGGAAGCCTGGTCTGCCTGGTGTGTCTGATAGCAGCCGGTAAAAAGAGGCGGGAAGCCTATGGCCTGCGGTGGAAAAAGGGGAAAACGTCGGTGTTGTGCATCCTTTTGTTTTTGGTCCTGTATTTTCTGCGGGTGGGCATCGCCTATGGGGCAGGAGGGCAGCTCTCTCTGTTTGCGGAGATTATGGCAAATCCCCAGACCTGGATTATTGTGGCTATGCTGCCGCTGCAGTTTTTGCTGGCGTATATCGCGTTTTTCGGGGAGGAATACGGCTGGCGCTATTATCTGCAGCCCCTTCTTCAGAGAAAATTCGGCCTGCGCAGGGGCGTCCTGCTGCTGGGCGTTTTGTGGGGGCTGTGGCATCTGCCGCTGGATATCTTTTTTTATGTGACGCCGGACAAGGGGCTGATCATGACCGTAAGCCAGATCATCACCTGTGTGGGACTGGGGATTTTCTTTGGCTATGCCTATATGAAAACGGAGAATATCTGGGTGCCTGTGATCATGCATTTTCTGAACAACAACCTGGTGCTGGTGATATCCGGCGAGTTTTCGGCAGATGTGATGGAAAACCAGAGCGTGGCCTGGAGCGATATTCCGCTGGCCCTGCTGCTCAACGGCGTGCTGTTTGGCGTTTTTATTCTGGCGAAGGTGTACAGGGAGAAGAAGGAGTAGGAGAGGAGAAAGACTATGCTGCCGGTGTATATTTGTGAGGATGATGCCAGACTGCGGGCGGCGCAGCGTGGATTTCTGGAGCGGCAGATCCTGATTGAGGGACTGGATATGGAGGTGGTTCTGTGCAGCGGCCATCCCGAGGAGGTTCTGCAGGCCGTAGAGGCCTCGCCGGGGCGGGGGATCTATTTTCTGGATGTGGAGCTTAGAGGCGAGTCTATGGACGGGTTTGCCCTGGGCCAGGAGATCCGGAAACTGGATTCCCGGGGCTTTATCATCTATGTGACGGCTTTTGCGGATCTGGCTTTTGAGACTTTCCGATATCACCTGGAGGCGTTGGACTACATCGTAAAAGGGGACACGGAGCGGATGTATGCGGGCATCTGCCATTGCCTGGATGTGATCACGGAGCGGATGTGCGAGGAGAACAGGCAGGAGCGCAGCTATTTTTCCGTGAAGGTGATGGACGTGGTGAAGCATATCCCGATGGACGAGATCATGTTTTTCGAGACGTCGGGGCGGACCCACCGGATCGAGCTGCACGGGCAGCACGACCGGATCGATTTCCTCGGGAGTATGCGCGAGCTGGAGCAGGAGTTCGGGGATCGTTTCCTGCGGGTGCACAGGGCGTATCTGGTGCAGGTGGCGCAGGTCGCCCAGCTGGATCTGAAAAACAGGGAGATCCTGATGCAAAACGGGGAGAGGTGCCTGTTTTCACGGAAAATGAGGGAGCCTTTGCTGGAGAGACTGGCAGGGAAGTGTGGCTGATAGCTCATACGGGAAACCGGCCATTTTGAACGGGGGCCGGTTTCCCGTATGAAAAAAATCATGTTTTTTTACGGTAATCCCTGGGCAGGGACTGGAAAAATGACTTAAATGCCACGGTAAATTTGCTCTGGCTGTCATAGCCCACGGCCTGGGCGATCTCCGCTATGCTCATGTTGGAGCTTTTCAGCAGGCAGGCTGCCTGTTCCATCCGGTGCTCCTTGACGTGGGCGGCGATGGATGTGCCGTAGACGGATTTGAAATCGGCTTTCAGTGTGGTCGGATTGATCAGGTATTGCCGGGAGAGCTCCTCGATCGTGGTTCTGCGCTCCATGTGCAGAAGGAGATGGTCATGGATATCCCGCACGGTCGCAAGCTGTTCTGCCGAGAGAGCTGTCGGCTGTTGTTCGCAGGTGCAGCCGGCATCGGCCAGGTACAGAAGAAGTTCCAGGACTTTGAGCCTCCGGTGTGCCAGCCGGAATCTCCCCGGACAGTCATACAGGGCGGAAAAAATACTTTCGGCCCGGGCGCTTCCGGCAGGAAAAAGGGTGGTGCCGGTTCTGGAGAGCCTTTTCCACTGTACGGAATAGAAAATGTCTGTGTCCTTTAGCGGGTCGGGGGGCCGGGAGGACATCTCCTGCAGATCTATGAGAATGGAGAGCCCCCGGTATTGGCCGGCGGGAAACGTGAGAGCGGAGTCTGCACAGGCTTTTCCCGCGCACACGGAAAAGCTTCCCGGGTTCAGAGATACGGCACCCCCATTCTCCGCTTCCCGGTTCATCTGGCCAGCCCGGCAATGGTCGATCCGGATCCCATGGGCCAGCGGTTTATGGGGCAGGGAAAAGGAATCCCCGGATGAGTTCAGATAAAATAATTCCATACCCGGATAGAGCAGAACGGTCTCGCAGCGGTCTTCCTTCGGAATACCCTCTTGGCCTTTTTTTCTGTTTTCTGTTTCTCTGTTCATACAGTCATCCTCGCAGTTCCGGACAGGTAATTTCCATAACCTGTTCAATCATCTGATGCAGCAGACGGCTCTGCTCCGTGTCCGCAGTGCGGTAGTAGACTTCTTTTCCGTCGCGGCGTGCGACAATGAGGCCGCTGTTTTTTAACGGCCGGAGATGGTGGGACACGGCGGGGCTGGACATGTCCAGCATGGCGGAGATATTGAGGACGCATTCCTCACAGTGGCATAAAAGCCAGAAGATACGGACTCTGGTGGTGTCTCCCAGCTGTTTGAATACCTCTGCAACGGTCTGGAAATGTTCCACATCATTCAGCTGTTCCCGGATCAGCGCGGCCTCCGGCCCTTCTCCGTGATAGTGGGGCAGTTCGGTGGGGGACATAATGTTCTCTCCTTTCTTGGATCCTGTTTTTATCCCAAACGGGAATACTTTTCGCCCGTTTGGCAGAGGATGCCCGGGGCATATTGACTTGTGGTTTTTTCTGTATTATACTACAGTTGCAAAGATTAAACAAGTACTTAAACATTGAATTAAATGGACAGGGAGGATTTTTACTGTGAAAAAAACGTATAAGATTGAGGTTGACTGTGCAAACTGTGCGAATCTGATGGAGAATACGGCCCGCAAAGTCACGGGTGTGGAGACGGCCACCGTAAATTTCATGACCCAGAAGATGATCATGGAGTTTGCCGACGGCCATGACCCGAAAAGCGTAATGGCGGATGTGCTGAAAGCCTGTAAAAAAGTGGAGCCGGATTGCGAGATCTTCCTTTGAACTGAACTGAATTGGAAAGGAGTATATCATGCAGGAGCTGATCATAACGATATTACTCAGTGCCGTTGTACTGGCGGCCGCAGTTCTTCTCCTTTTTGTGGGCCGCCGTCAAAACGGTATGACGAAAAAACAGAGAATCATGATGACCCGGATCCTGATCGCGGCTACAGTTCTTCTGTGCCTCCAGTTTTTTTCCGCAGAGATGTTTGACAGGCTGGACGGGTATACTTTCCCGTCCGCGGGCCGTCTGCTCCGCTTTGTGTGTTACTTTGCGGATTATCTTGTCATAGGATACGATATTTTAAAGAAGGCCGCCAAGGGTATCCGAAACCGCCGCGTATTCGATGAAAATTTTCTGATGGCGGTGGCTACGGTGGGTGCCCTGGCGCTGGCTATTTATGAGAACGGGGAATATCTGGAGGCAATTGCCGTCATGCTGTTTTATCAGATCGGCGAGTGGTTCCAGGGGTATGCGGTGGGCAAAAGCCGCCGCAATATCAGTGACCTGATGGATATCCGCCCGGATTACGCCAATGTGGAGAGGGACGGGAAACTGGAGCAGGTGGATCCCGACGAGGTGGAGGTCGGCAGCGTGATCGTCGTCCAGCCTGGGGAGAAGGTGCCCATCGACGGGATTATCGTGGAGGGAGCCTCCAGCCTGAATACCAGCGCCCTGACCGGTGAGAGCCTGCCCCGGGAGGCGAAGACGGGGGATGAGATCATCAGCGGATGCATCAGTATGACCGGTGTTCTGAAGGTGCGGACAACAAAAGAGTTCGGAGAATCTACAGTTTCCCGGATCCTTGATCTGGTGGAGAACGCCAGTTCCAGAAAGTCAAGGTCTGAAAATTTCATCTCAAAATTTGCCAGGGTCTATACACCGGCGGTCTGCTACAGTGCCCTGGCCCTGGCGGTTCTTCCCCCGGTGGTGCGCATGGCGTTTTTGGGGCTGGCGGCGGAATGGGGCGTGTGGATTTACCGGGCATTGACTTTCCTGGTCATCAGCTGTCCCTGTGCCCTGGTCATCAGCATCCCCCTGAGCTTTTTTGCCGGTATCGGCGGCGCGAGCCAGGAGGGTATCCTGGTAAAAGGCTCCAACTATCTGGAGAGTCTTTCCCAGACAAAGTATGTGGTTTTCGATAAGACGGGGACGCTGACGCAGGGGGTTTTTGAGGTAAACGGCATCCACCACGCCGCCATGGATCAGGAGAAGCTGCTGGAGTATGCCGCCCTGGCGGAGAGTGCTTCCTCTCACCCGATCAGTAAGAGTCTGCAGAGGGCCTACGGAAAGGCGCTCGACAGGAGCCGCGTGACGGATATACAGGAAATCAGCGGCAACGGTGTCACTGCAAAGGTGGACGGCATACCGGTGGCCGCCGGCAATGACAAACTGATGCGGCATCTGGACCTCTCCTGCCGCGACTGCCATCAGACCGGCACGATCATCCATGTGGCTGTGGACGGGGCCTATGCGGGGCATATCGTGATTTCCGATGTGGTGAAGCCCCACGCGAAGGAAGCCGTTGCGGCATTAAAGAAAGCCGGGGTGGAAAAGACGATCATGCTGACCGGCGACGCCGGGAAAGTGGCAAAACAGGTGGCTGCTTTTTTGGGCATTGACGAGGTCTACAGTGAACTGCTTCCGGCGGATAAAGTCGCGAAGGTGGAGGAGCTGCTGCGGAGGAAGCCGGAAAAGGCGAAGCTGGCTTTTGTCGGTGACGGCATCAACGACGCGCCGGTGCTGTCCCGGGCGGACATAGGCATCGCCATGGGAGCCATGGGCTCGGACGCGGCCATCGAGGCGGCGGACCTGGTGCTGATGGACGACGATCCCCTGAAGATCAAAAAGGCTATCCGGATATCCAGGAAATGTATGGGCATCGTCTACCAGAATATCGTGTTCGCTCTGGCGGTAAAATTCGCCTGCCTGGCCCTGGGCGCGGTGGGTATTGCCAACATGTACCTGGCGATCTTCGCGGACGTGGGGGTCATGGTGCTGGCGGTGCTGAACGCGATCCGGTGTCTGTTTGTAAAAAAATTGTAGAAATACGGAAGGTCACAGGCCTGTATACATGTGCCGGAGAATGGAATCCATGATCATGGAGGTTTTCCGGAACATGTGTACAGGCCTGCTATAATATGGAAATGGATTTCTGTACCGGAGCCGGATGATGGATTGTGAAATGAACAGAGATGGGATATAATAGGATTTAAAAGAAAGTGTCCGGTTATTCGCAATATAAGGCGCAGGATGCGCCGCCAATCTGATGCGCAGATAGAAAATATCCAGTGGAGGTGGATCATGAAGAAAGCGTGGCCAATCGGTGTTGATAGTTTTGAAAAAATTATCCAGGAAGGATATTACTATGTGGATAAG
>DPJQ01000066.1:13026-17662 GCA_003542935.1 Lachnospiraceae bacterium
ACTTTTTCAAGAAATGAAGATAATGGGGCAAGGGGAATCTTATACCAGCCAGATGAGCATGTATCCTGTGATGAATCTGACATTAAAATCCGCAAAGCAGAAAGAGTTTGAGACTGCCTGCTATATGCTGCAGACTGAAATTGCCGCAGAATTTGAGAGACACCGAAAGCTTGTAGAAGAGGGAAAAGAGAGACTGGCGCCAAGGGAATATGAGCGCTATATGGACATTGCTAATGAGAAAGCCAAGGATGGAGAAATCAGAAATTCGCTGCAGTTGTTTAGCCGCTGCATGTACAAGGCGACAGGCAAAAAGACAGTGATTTTAATTGACGAATACGATGTTCCCCTGGAAAATGCGTATTTTCAGGGANNAGGATATTACTATGTGGATAAGACTCTGTTCATGAAAGAGTTGTTGGATCAGAGAGGGGAAGTAAATCTGTTTACCCGTCCCCGGCGTTTCGGAAAAACGCTGAATCTGAGCATGCTCCGCTATTTTTTTGAGGATACCGGGGATGTAGAGAGGAATGCGCAGAACAGAGCTCTTTTCCGGGGGCTGAAGATCATGGATGCGGGCGAGGCCTATATCGGCCAGATGGGAATGTATCCGGTGATCAATTTGACTTTAAAGTCTGCTAAACAGGAAAGCTTCAAGGCCGCGTATTATACTGTGGAGTCGGAGATCGCAGCCGAGTTTGACAGGCACAGAGACATTCTTGAACAGGGAAAAGATAAGCTTACCGTAAAAGAGTATGAACAGTATATCTGCATTGCAGACGAAAAAGCGGATAAAAGCCTGCTGCAAAATTCCCTGAAACTGTTCTGCAGATGTATGTATAAAATCACCGGCAGAAAAACGATCCTGCTGATGGATGAGTATGATGTTCCGCTGGAAAATGCGTATTTTCAGGGATTTTATCCGGAGATGACAGCGTTTATCCGTTCCCTGTTTGAGTCTTCCCTGAAAACAAATGAGTATCTGCAGTTTGCGGTGATCACCGGGTGTCTGAGGATATCCAAAGAGAGCATTTTTACCGGGCTGAATCATTTAAATATCGTTTCCGTGCTGGATAAAAGGTACAGTGAGCATTTCGGATTTACAGAGCCGGAAGTCCTGCAATTGATGACGGATTATCATGTGGAGAGCCGCTTTTCGACGATGAAGGAATGGTATGACGGATACCTGTTTGGTGACACGGAAGTTTACAATCCCTGGAGCGTGATAAAATTTCTGTACGATCTGGGTGCGGATATCCACGCGTTTCCGCGCCCGTACTGGATCAACACCAGCTCCAACGATATCATCCGGGAGCTGGTGGCGGAGGCCGACCGAAGGACAAAAGGGCAGATTGAGCTGCTTTTGGGGGGAGGGACGCTGGATATCCGGGTGCATGAGGAGATTACGTATGAGGATATGCGTGGAAACAGTGAGAATCTGTGGAATTTCCTCTATTTTACCGGCTATCTGACAAAAGAAAAGGAATATTTCAGGGATTCATCGATTTTTCTGCAGGCCAGGATTCCCAATACAGAGGTGAAAACGATTTATGAGAATACGATCCTGAACTGGTTCAGGGATCGGGTGGCGAAAGAGGATTTCCGGGATCTGTACCGTGCCATGGAAGACGGGGATGCGGAAAGAATGCGGGATATACTGAGCGGCCAGCTGTTTAGTACGATCAGCTTTTATGACAGCGCCGAGAGCTTCTATCATGGATTTCTTGTCGGGATTCTCGGCCAGAGCGAGAATTACCTGGTGAGTTCCAACCGTGAGTCCGGGAACGGCCGTCTGGACATTATGGTAAAAAGTCCGTCCCTGCGGGGAAGATCATTTGTGGTGGAAATAAAGGTTTCAGAGCGTATCGATGACCTTGAGGCGGATGCCCGGAAGGCTTTGCGGCAGATCTATGATAAAAAATATGTGGGAGAGCTGCAGGCAGAGGGATACCGGAGGACTGACTGCTACGGGATAGCGTTTTACCGGAAGGACTGCGAGGTCTGTTTCGGGAAAGGAGAGGGCTGCGATTCATGAAATAGAATTGCATTATGGAGACTTTTATGTTACAGTTTTATCATTAACGTGCAGGGGCACGGTGAGGGGGGGCAGGCATGGTAACGCTAAAGCAGATTGCCGCCATGGCCGGGGTGTCCAGAGGGACGGTGGACCGGGTGGTGAATCACCGGGGCGGTGTGAATGAGGAGACGGCGAGGAAGGTGCGGGCGATTGTGGACTCCGTGGGGTATGTGCCCAACAGCATCGGCCGCACCCTGGCCAACAGCCGGAAAAATTTCCGCCTGGGTTTCCTGATCTTTCAGAGTACCAGCGCCAATCCCTTTTTTACGGATGTTCTGCGGGGCGTGGAGTGCGCGGCCCAGGAGCTGCGGGAATTCGGCGTGACGGTGGAGGCGGCTTCCTGCGGCATGGAGGATGCCACGGGCAGGGAACAGATCGGGCGCATCGACAGGCTTGTCCGTGCGGGGATCCAGGGGCTGGCGATCACACCCTTCGACCACCCGGCGGTGGCCGCGAAGCTGCGAAAGCTGGCAGAGCAGGGGATCCCGGTGATCAATGTCAATTCCGATCTGGCCGATTCCGGGCGGCTGTGTTACATCGGCAGCGATTACCGGAAGGCCGGGGAGACGGCGGGAGGGCTGATGGGCCTGTTCCACCGGACGGAGGGAAAGATCGGTATCGTGACCGGTTCCCCGCTGGTGGTCTGCCATACGGAAAGGGAGAAAGGATTTCGGGAGATTCTGGAAAAAAGGTATCCGGAGCTTTCCATCGTGTCCAGGGAGGTCAATCAGGATGATGATTTTGTCAGCTATGACGTGACCCGCCGGATGCTGGAGGAATACCCGGAGCTGACCGGACTGTATATAGCCGCCGGAGGCGTCTACGGGGCATGCAGGGCCGTGGAGGCCGTGAGGCCGGCAAGCAGGCCCGTGATCGTCAGCCATGATAAGGCGGAGACTACGCTGGAGATGCTTAAGAAGGGCGTGATCACGGCCACCATCGGACAGGAAGCATTCCGGCAGGGGCATGAGCCGCTGCAGATGCTGTATGATTATCTGTCCCGGGGGATTTCGCCGGAGGCGGATGCGGTGTATACCAGACTGGATATCTGCATTCGGGAGAATTTGTGAGAATGGAACGCCGCAGTATGCGGCGGCTTTCATAAAAAATAAAAAAGACAGGAGTGATGTGAGATGAAGATTTTACCGGTTACAGATCCTTCGTTTGCCGCTTATGGCAAAATCGTGGAGGGGTATGATTTCGGGGAGCTTTTGCGTGTGCTGGATGAGGTGAGTCCGCTGCCGGAGGGCGTCGTGTACGTGCCCGACCAGGCGGAGCTTAAGAGTCTGGCCGTGACGAAGCTTTTAGCTTCCAATGAGTATGGCGGTATGCCGATCCAGATGGGCTACTGCAACGGGCATAACACGAAGCTGAACTGCCTTGAATATCACAGGGACAGTGAGCTGAACCTGGGCACGGAGGATTTCATCCTGCTGGTGGCCGGCCGGGCGGATCTGGAGAACGGACGGCTGGACACGGGCAAAGTGAAAGCCTTCCTCTGTCCTGCGGGAGTGATGGTGGAGGTGTATGCCACCACATTGCACTATGCACCCTGTTCTGCAAAGAAGGGTCAGGGATTCAAGGTGCTGGTCGTGCTGCCGGAAGGCACGAACGGGCCGAAGCCGGAGATGGATCCTCTGAATGAGGAAGACCGTACCCTGTGGGCCTGCAATAAATGGCTCCTGGCCCATGCGGAGTCCGCGGAGGCGAAAGACGGTGCTGCGGTGCTGCTGGACGGTGAGAATATCGATATTGCAGGGATGATCTGAGGTGATGTTGCTATGGAGATGACGGCTTCCTGTATGGCCTGCCTGTTAAACAAGGAGGAAAAACGTCTGCGGGAGCAGACGGATGAGAAGAAAAAAGCGGCCTGCTTCCGTGAGATTATGGGACTTCTGGCGGCGGAGGGCGATGTGAGAACAGCGCCTTATCTGGTGAGCCGGATACGGGAGATCTATGCCGGATATTTTACCCTGGCCGAAGATTTTGTTCCGATCAAGCGGCATTATAACCGGCTGATGCTGGATCGGGAAGCGGATTTTCGCAGCCGGATCGGGGCAGATCCCGATCCGGTGCGTACGGCCCTGTGTTTTGCCCAAACCGCGAATTATATCGACTTTGGCGCCAACAATCAGGTGACGGAGGAGCAACTTACAGAGCTGTTTGATAAAGCGGATCCTTTGTCCGTGGACGGGACAGAATACGGGCAGTTTTGTGAAGATCTGGAGCATGCCGGGAATTTCCTGCTGCTGGCGGACAACTGCGGTGAGATCGTGCTGGACAAGCTGCTGATTGAGACGCTGCAGAAACGCTGGCCCCGGCTGTCCTGTGCCATGATGGTGCGGGGCGGCAATGTGTCAAATGATGTGACGTTGGAGGATGCTGCCGAGACGGGCGTGGATAAAGTGGCCCGTGTCATTTCCAACGGCACGCGGATCGGGGGGACAGACGCGGCCCATGTCAGCGCCGAAGCCCGCAGGGCACTGGAGGAAGCCGACGTCATTCTGGCAAAGGGCCAGGGAAATTTTGAGACGGCGTATGGCAGCGGCTACAACATATATT
>DPJQ01000034.1:0-6208 GCA_003542935.1 Lachnospiraceae bacterium
ATCTCAAATTTGTGCATTTTCTTCACCAGCATGGACGCAAAATTCGCCCGCATAAATGAAGTCTTTAAAAGCTCCTCCGAAGCGGAATCCTGAATATTATCCTCAAAACTCAGCAGATAAATCCATTGTTTTAACTGGCTGATTCCCACGCGCACCAGTGCCTGGTGCACAGAAGTAGTCTCATGGCGAACCGCAAAATAGGCCGAATTGGCCATTTTCAGAAGTGCATAGGTCAGCGCCGCATCACGGCTCACAATCTCCTCCAGCACCTCCACATCCGGCTCTTCCTTCGTGATCTCTATGATCAGCTGGTACAGATTACCCTGCATGAAATCCACCCGGCTGGTCTTCGTAGTAGTGGCATTGGATATATAACTGCCTTCCACATAATCCACATCCAGAGACTGAGCCAGGTCATAGACTTCCAAGCTGTTGACTCCCGTGGCAATAAACTGTTTCTGGAAACCATGGGCCATCTCCACCACATTGGCCACGGAACGGATCTGGGTAGTTCCTTCTACTTTTGAAATATCCAGCTTTATGTAATCCACATACTCCAGCATGCTGAAATATTTTGGTGTGAACTGAAAATCGTTGATGGCAAAACGGTATCCCTCGTTCCTGTATTTGCTGATCAGAATCGTCGCCAGAGAATGAATCACGATATTGTCTTCAATCTGAATAACGATCTTATCTTTATCAAAAATCTTCGGCGTATTCCTGAACAGCAGGGAAGGCGTAAATGTCATAAAAGTTGTTTTGTCTTTAAAGATACGGCTGGAATTCTCGGACAGGAACGACACCATGGCATTGGCCGCCACATTGTCCGAGCTGGCATTATACAGACTGTCCTCGTCCTGCTGAATCATTAGCTCATAGCCTATGATCTTGTCAGTACGTAATTCCTTGATTGCCTGCCTTACTACACAATTGTCCATTTTACTGCGCCCTCCGACGGTCTATCAATTCATCCATAACCTCCACCAGACGCCCGATCTCCGGCTTGGACAGCTGCTCATCCGCGCCCAGCAGCTTACCCTTCCGGCGCATCTCCTCATTGATCAGGGAAGAAAAGATGATCACAGGTATCTCTTTCATCTTCTCATCTTCTTTTACCAGCTTCGTAAGGCGGTGTCCATCCATCTCCGGCATCTCAATATCCGTAATCAAAAGGGCCGCCTCCTCATAAAGATCCTCATCGTCCCGAAGGCTGCAAAGATATTCCCAGGCTTCTTTTCCGTTATTAAAATTCTTTACATTGCCATAACCTGCCCTGCTCAGAGAATCTTTGATCATTTTGGTCAGGAGAATCGAATCTTCCGCAAGAACGATATGGTCATCCCGCTCCGGACGGAATCCCAGCTTATCGACTTCCTCCACCTGGATCCCTGTCTCCGGGGCGATCTCCGCCACGATCTTCTCAAAATCCAGGATAGTAACCAGGCTGCCGTCGCACTGGGCAATACCGGTTGAAACGCCTTCCTCATTGTTCGTCAGCGTTTTATCCGGCTTTTGGATATCCTCCCAGGAAATCCGGCTGATTCCTACCACGGTATGTACACGGAAAGCAATATTCGTCTTGTTAAAATTTGTAATAATAAACAGGTCTCTGTCGCTTGGTTCGCCGCTTTCCCCAGTCAGGTATTTGGGAAGATTAATGACGGTAAGCAGGGTATCCCTGGGTTTGAAAATTCCCTCCACGGTCTCATGGGCGTGGGGAATCGGCTTCACCTTATCTGCCATCATAATCTCACGCACCTTTGCCACATTGATGCCATACAGTTCCCCAAATATGGTGAATTGCATAATCTCGATCTCGTTTGTTCCCGATTCCAATAAAATCTGTGTATCCGACATAGCCACGCTCTCCTTTTACCTTCTCTGTTTATTTATCGACGCAAAACGCCTTGATCATAACCCTTAGCGTCCTGGCCCGCTCACATTTCGCAAAGTGAACGGGACAAGACACTAGAGGACACGCTCCTGCTTTCCGGCCGACCGAATGGTTACCCGTCCGGTCGCCACATCCAGAGACATTGTCCTCGCATAGTTGGCGCCGGTATCCTCGCTTTTGACGCGCAGCCCTTCCCGCATCAGAACCATCTTTACGCTCTGGGCATTTCTCTGTCCGATATTACCCAGGCCGCCTGCGCCCTTCATCTCAAACATTTTTGCTCCCCCGGCGATTTTTATCACCAGCCTCCCCTTCATTCCGCCAAAGGCATATACCTTACGAAGGGTTTCCCTGATTCCTGTATCGGCAAATTTCAGAATGTTGCTGTCATTCGCCTGCCCTTTTTCCGGAAGCATGATATGAAGCAGTGCACCCAGCTTGATCATCGGGTCATAAAAGGCTATCCCAATACAGGAACCTAAAGCGTAGGTGATCAATTCTCCCTCCTGTCTAGCGATCTTCATATCTGCAATACCGACCGTTATTTTTTTGGTCATCGTCTACTCAACTCCTAGCTTTTTCATAAGAACATTTAATGATTTGACTTCAGGCAAAAGCAGCATGTGGCTGTTTAACGCCTGGCCTCCGATCTTGAATTTTCCTTTTATCATCATAATTCTGTCTGAATGCTGTCCCATCATTGCCAGAGGAAGGCTCATGATGCCGCCCAACATATTAACCCCGAACTGCGGAACGGAGAGATCGGCCTTGACATTTGTCAATGTAGACAGGGCCGTGATATAGGAAGAAATCACGATATTCCCGATCTCTGTCAATGCAGAGGAATCAATTTCGCTCAACTCCAGGAAATCCGCCCCGGTTTTGCCGACCATCCGGGCCAGAACCGCATTGGAAAACTCTTTATCCGCGATAAAAAGCATGATCCCCTCTATCTCTCCCGATATCTCCACAAATATGGCGGCCACTATATCCTCCGGATCCCCCAGAGAACTCAAAGCGGCATTAAATCCCAGTATTTCTACTTTGGGAAGATCCATATTGACCTGGGCATTCAGAATACTCGACAGAGCCGTCGCGGCATTGCCGCCGCCGATACTGCCGATCTCCCGCATGATGTCAATTTCCATCTCATTCATTTCATCATATTTGTTTATCGCCATTTATTCACCTCATTACTGCCTCAAAGAGTTTATTGTGGTCACAATTTCGTCCGACGTGGTCACCATACGCAGAGCCAGGGAATAGGCACGCTGCGCCTCTATAGTCTGGGTAATTTCCTCCGCCGTATCCACCCCGGACAATTCCAGAGCATGATCTACCAGTTTGGCTCCCCGTACCAGATTGGGTTCCCCGTTTTTCTCCTGTGGGGTAAATTCATTATTGCCCACACTCTGCATGCCGTCTAAGATATTAAACCGGAATACGCCGATGGTGCCGCTGAGCTGTCCGTCCGTCACAATGATCGGGTTACGGTTTTCATCCAACACCCAATCTCCGTTATCATTCACAAGATAGAACTGTGTTCCTCTCTGAGACAGGCTGAAATGTCCGTTTCTCGTATATGTAATGGCGCCTGATATGGGACTCTGCAGCATGAAAAAACCGTCCTCATTGATCGCATAGTCGTAATCATACTCAGTGGATACAAAACCCGTCGGATCGAATTTCGTGTCTGTCGTCTCTACAACCACGCCGGTACCCGCTTTCAGAGGCGTATCGCTCCCGTCGTAATTGTTCAGATTATAATACATCAGATCCAGAAAAACTGCTTTCTTGGGTTTATAGCCGTAATTATTCACATTCGCAAAATTGTTTGCGATGACATCCAGCTTGGTCTGCTCTTCTATTGCTCCCCGTGCGGCCGTATAAAACGATGTATACATATGTTTCTCCTCTCTGCTGCCTTACTTTCGTATCATCAATCCTATTATGTCACGGATCCCAGTACTACCAGTTTTCCTTCCAGCTGGTCATAGATCTTCAATATCTGGGCCGCACTCTGCAGCGAACGCTGCCCACTGATCATCTGTGTCATTTCCTCCGCCATGGACACGTTGGAACTCTCCACCATCCGCTGTTTCACCTGAGGATCCGTGGCCGCCTGAGGGGCTGCCGCCGTCCGGAATACGTCTCCGGTAATCTTGGTAAGCTGGGTGTAATCCGCAAAATCCACGATCTGCAGCGTGCCGTACCGCTGAAAACCATCCTCGCTGGAAATATTGCCCTGCTGGTCGATTCCGATCCGGTCGGTCGGAAGCTGGATCGGCTGCCCGTTTGCCCCCAGCACACGCCCTACGCCCTGCAATACCAGATATCTCTCTTCATCCAGGTTGAAAGAACCGTCTCTGGTATAGACAACACCGTTATTCTCCGTCTGAATGGCGAAAAAACCATTGCCGGCCAATCCTACATTCAACGCACTGTCCGACTCCCTCAATCCGCCTTTTTCATGATCCGTCACCCGCTCATCCGCCGTATTCACTCTGGATACAGTTCCCACCCCATTCTTGCCGTCACGGTCATAACGGTAGATCATCTCTTCACGGAATGTACTCTGCATCAGCCGATCTTTTTTATATCCCGGTGTGGATACGTTGGATATGTTGTTACTGATGATGTTCATGTTGCGATTCTGTGTGATCATATTAGACACCAGATCATAATACCCCTGAAACATTGCCGTTCTCCTTATCTTCGTTAAATTTATCCATATGCTTTCTGAGTTTTTTGATGGCGTTCGAGTGAATCTGGGATACCCTGGGTTCACTCACCTGAAGCACCTCCGCGATCTGCCGCATATTCAGCTCATCCATATAATACAAAGATATTACAAGCTGTTCGTTTTCCTTGAGCTTCCTGATTCCCTCAGCCAGGACTTCCGTCAACTCTTTATTGAGAAACCGATCCTCCGGCTGTTCGTTTCTGTCTCCCCTGGGAAGCTGGGCTCCCAGCTCATTTCCCTGGGCCTCTGCCAGGGCCATATCCAGGGACAGGACATTGAAGAGCGATGCCTTACGCATAGCCTCGTGATATTTCTCCGGCGTGATCTCCAGGTGGGACGTGACCTCCTGGACGGACGGATAATATCCTAATTTATTATATAACGTTGTCACCGCATCTTCAATATCTCTTATGCTCTTTCTTGCACTTCTGGGTACCCAATCCTGTTTTCTGGCCAGATCGATAATCATCCCCTTGATCCTTTTGGATATGTAGGTCTCAAACTTTACGTTTTTTTCCATATCGAACTTGTCAATGGCAGACATGATAGCAATGACGCCTTCATTGATGATATCATCCACCTGATAAAAGCTCAGATAAATATCACGCATCTGGAGCGCGATACTCTTCACAAGGTAGATATAGCGCATGACGATCTCCTGCTTGATGTCCAGGCTGCCCGTTTCTTTATACAGTTTTAAAAGCTCTTCGTTCGTCTTTCCCTGATATGCTCCCTGTTCGCTCATATTGAATGCTCCATTACCTGACCCTTCTCATAGCTTTTATAATGTAATATTACCGATGGCCTGAATCTGGATATTATTACTGATCTCATTAAAAGAAAGCACATACACATCCGGGAAAAACTGCTCAATCAGCCTGTAAAAATGCACCCGCACCACCTGACTGGTCAACACCAGCGGAGACTGGGCCAATTCATGGAATTTCTTCACCTCATTTGAGAGCTGCGTGATAATATTCTGCATCACATCAGGGCTTAAAGCGAGGTACATGCCCCGCTCCCCTGAAGTCAGGCTGGTCACGATGCTTTTCTCCAGCTCAGCATCCAGCGTTACCACCTTCATGCTGCCGCCCTCGCAGAATTTCCTCGTGATTGTGCGCTTCAAGGCCACACGGATATTTTCTGTAATCGTATCGATATCTTTAATGGTCATGGCCGAATCGATGATCGTCTCCATGATTGTCTCCATATCCTTGATCGGAATACCTTCTTTGAGCAGATTCGTCAAAATCTTCTGGAAGTTTCCATAAGAGATCAGGGCGGGAATCAATTCGTCCACCAACTCCGGTGTCTGCTTCTTCATATTCTCCACCAGGCGCACCACTTCCTGGCGATTCAACAGTTCATGGGCATGCTGGCGCACCGTCTCGGACAGATGGGTAAGCATGACAGACAACGGGTCGATGACCGTATAACCATAGATCTCCGCCATCTCCTTTTTATCCACGGTAATCCATTTACTCGGAATACCATATGCCGGTTCGATGGTATCGATACCATCGATTTCTTTTTCCAGATTCGGGGGTTCCAAAGCCAGGTAGTAGTCCACC
>DPJQ01000034.1:6471-15585 GCA_003542935.1 Lachnospiraceae bacterium
GATGCCGTCGATCTCGCCCAGGGGATTGGGCGGCTCCAGCGCCAGGTAGTAGTCCACCAGGATCTCACCCTTTGCCACCTCCTCGCCCCGAATTTTAATCAGATACTGGTTGGTGTTCAGACTGGAACTGTCCCGCAAACGAATAGATGGAATTACCAGGCCCATTTCCTGGGCATATTGCCTTCGGAAAATGACAATACGGTCTATCATCCTGCCGCCGCTGGCCTCATCCACAAGGGGAATCAGGCTGTAGCCAAACTCCATCTCTATAGGTTCCACACTGATCAGCGAATACACGCTGTTGATATCTTTAAAGTTTTCTTCCTCGGCTGCCTGGAGCTGCTCTTCTTCGGTCATGCGCAGGGTTCCCTCGGCTGCCTGGGCCTGGGCCGGCTGGGCCATCTCCTCCATACGGCGGGAAAGCTGCCATCCTCCGAGCATCAGCACCAGTGAAACCACCGCAAGCTGGAACTTGGGCATCCCGGGAACCACCAGCAGGATTGCCAGCACCATGCCGGTGAGCATGATGGACCGGGGCTGATTCAAAAACTGCCTGGTTACATCCACATTCAGGCTGTCCTCCGCCACCGCACGGGTCACGATCATACCTGTGGCCGTCGAAATCAGCAGAGCCGGGATCTGGGATACCAGGCCGTCACCCACAGTAGCCAGGGAGTAGACGGACAACACCTCCGTAAAACTCATGCCGCCCATCACCATACCGATCACACAGCCGCCGATAAAGTTAACCGCCGTGATGATCAGGGACATGGTGGCATCACCTTTTACGATCTTAGTGGCACCATCCATGGATCCGTAGAAATCGGCTTCCTTCTGTATTTTCGCACGCCTGGTCTTAGCTTCTTCCTCGTTGATCAGACCGCTTCCCAGATCAGCGTCAATGGCCATCTGTTTACCTGGCATAGCATCCAGGGTAAATCTGGCCGCCACCTCAGCCACACGCTCGGCGCCCTTGGTGATAACCAGAAACTGCACCAGCACGATAATCAGGAAAATTACGCATCCTACCACTACATTTCCCTGAAGGACGAAATCACCCATGGCCTGGATGACCGCTCCGGCGGAACCGCCATTTCCCAGAATACTTCTCGTGGTAGATACATTGATTCCGATACGGAACAGCGTCGTGATCAAAAGCAGGGACGGGAATATGGAAAATTCCAGCGGTTCTTTGATATTCATACTGATCAGAAGGATCAGCATGGATACGGCAATATTCAGAATAATCATCACGTCCACAAAGAACGTGTTTAGCGGTATGATCAAAAGCAACACAATCATTACCACGATCAGGGATACCGCATTGCTCAATATTCTTTTCATCTTTTACACCAACTTCTTATTCATACGGAATACTTCCACAAGGATTTCCGCCACTGCCCCGTAAAATTCGGCGGGAATCTCGCCGTTTAACGGGGTCGATGCGTAGATCCCCCGCGCCAGCGGTTTATTCTCAATGACGGTAACATGATTTTCCTCGCCCACCTCCACAATCCTGAGGGCAACCAGATCCTGGCCTTTCGCCACCAGAACCGGCGCGTTATCATGGTCTATGTCATATTTTAATGCCACCGCATAATGAGTCGGGTTACGGATAATGACATCCGCGTCGGGCACGGCCTGCATCATACGGCTTCTGGCCATGCTCTGCTGCAGACTTCGGATTTTTCCCTTGATCTGGGGATTTCCCTCTGTCTGTTTGTATTCCTCTTTGACTTCCTCCTTGGTCATCTTGATCTGCTTTTCAAAAGACCACCGTTGATAGAAATAGTCAAAACCGGCTATGGCGGCAAATACTATGCAGATCTTAAAAACCATCCCCATGATCTCTTTCAGTACATAGGCCATAGCCACCGTCGCGTTAATGTCCAGCATCTGGGACAGCGCAACAATTTCCTCTTTGAGAAGCTGATACAAAATAACTGTCAGAATTATCATTTTCAGTATCGACTTCAGTATCTCAAGCAGGTTTTTCACAGAAAAAAGATTTTTAAGTCCTTTTAACGGATTCAACTTGCTGAGTTTAAAACCCAACGGTTTCATTGTGAACAAAAATCTTGTCTGCACTCCCGTGGCCACCACCGATATGGCGATGCTGATCACTCCCAGGGGAAATATGCACTTGGACAGCTCTGCCACGGCATCCATACCCATCTGCTGCAAAAAACCCAGAGACAGGTCATTTACACTCGCCACAGAACGAATCTGAAATTCCATAGCTTCCCGCATGGATTCATATATCATGGGAAAAAGGATTTGCAATACCCAAAAACTTCCAAGAAGCGAAGCGACCACAATCACGTCCTTACTGGAAGCGACATGACCTTCTTTACGCTGATCCCTTCGCTTCTTGGCGGTTGGTTTTTCGGTTTTTTCTTCTGACGCCAAAGACTCTCACATCACTTTCTGCGGCAATTGCCATCTATAGAAATGTCAGTATTCCCTGGATCGTTTTCATCATCTCAGAAACTACTTTTCCCAGATAACTGCCTATCGGTGAGAACAGAATAACCAACAGACCCAGACCGACAATTAGTTTCAATTGAATATTGATAACCAGAATCGTGACCTGAGGGGCCACTTTATTGATAATTCCGACGCCTACCTCCACCAGAAATTCCGCCGCGATAATCGGAATCGACAGTTTCACACCCATCTCCACACAGGTGAGAAAGATCTCGATCATCCTTGACGCCAGATTCTGGGTAATCAGTATACCCCCATAGGGTACGATCTGCGCAGACGTAACCATTATTTTCAGCAAAGCCAGATGTCCGTCCACCGCAAAAAACAGCATCACAAACCACGCCTGCAACAGACTGCCTGTCACGGCCATCTGTGAATGGCTCTGGGGGTCATAGACCGTGGCCATGGACAATCCCAGCTGAAAATCTATAATATAACCGCCATAAGAAATGACGAAAAAAAACAATTCCATGACAAAACCAATGGCATAGCCCGCCGCAAATTCTTTCAACAGCAAAAAACCGAACTCCAGTGTGCTGTCAACCTCAATGACTTCCTCCATGGAAACAGAGTACACCAGTAAAGCTAATATAAAAATAAAACCCGCTTTCAATGCAGACGGTATATTATTTCTGCCTAATATGGGGTTCAACAATACAAATCCGGACATTCTCATCAGGATCAGTGCAAACAGGGTAATCTGTGCAGTCGTGTTAATTGTCATTTTACCACTCCTCACATACCCCTTATATCATACCAAATACCCGGATCGTAAAATCTTGCAGAGAACGCAGCATCCGTCCGCCAGTGAATATAAGAATAATACCGATAACCAGCAATTTCGGTACAAAGGTAATCGTCTGTTCATGGATCTGCGTTGCCGCCTGTAAAATGGCAATCACCACACCCACAAACATGCTGATGACCAACAAAGGGCCGGCCAGCTGTATGACCAGGACAAATACATCGTACATCAGACTTCCGACTTCAGATTCTGTCATGTTTACGCCTCCCTAATTCGTGTGTCAGAGAAGAAAACTGTTTATAATGGAAGAAAACAGCAGATTCCATCCATCCACAGTTACAAATAGCAAGAGCTTAAACGGCAGGGAAATCATGGCCGGTGGCAGCATCATCATGCCCATGGACATCAGCGTACTGGCCACCACAATATCAATCAACAGGAAAGGAATATAGAGCAGAAAGCCCGCCACGAAGCCGCGCTTCAGTTCACTGGCCATAAAAGAAGGAATCACCACCGTCATCGGCAGATCCAGTTCCTCCTCCACCGCATCAATACCCGCCACATCGGCGAACATCTCCATGGAAGCTTTCTCAGTATGTTTCAGCATAAATCTTTTCAAGGGTACCTGCGCCCTCTCAATGGCCTCTTCCTGGGATATCTCCCGGTTTTTGTACGGCGTATAAGCCTCCGTATTGATCTCGCTGATCACCGGATCCATAATAAAAAGTGTCAGAAAAATGGCGATCCCCACCAATACCATATTTGGGGGCGTATTCTGAACTCCCAGAGCATTTCTCAGAAAAGAAACAATGATCAGCGTCCTCGTAAAAGAGGTTGTCATGATCAAAAGGGACGGCAGGAGGGATATGATAGTCAGCAGCAGCAGTATGTCAAGGGTGGGGACTTCTTCACCATTGACATTTATCAGCGAATCGTACACTGCATCACTCACGAATCCTTACCTCCTCTTTTGCCGAGCTCACTCAGTTTTTCCAACACTGCTTTAAAATCCGGCGCTCTCATTTCCTGTTCTGCCTCATCGGCCGACAGCGGCAACAGCTCTTCATCCTGAATTTCCGACAAAAAACTGATCTGGCCCGCGGTAACGCCCACCAGCAGATACTTGGCGCCGACCTGTACAATCGCAACATGCCTGTCCTGTCCCAATGTAACCTGGTCAAGAAGACGCATATAGCGGGAGCTGCTGCTCCGTTTTAAACCGCTGCCAATATATTTGCTGGCTATATAGCTCAGGTAAATAATAAGTGCCACCGCAATAAAGGTGGCAATTACTCTCCACATACAATTCCTTCCCTACTCCAAAGCAATCAAGTTCACCTTCATGATCTCAGTTATCCTGACACCGAAATTGTCTTCCACAACCACCACGTCACCTTTGGCAATGCATTGTCCGTTGACATATAAGTCTACCTGCTCACCCGCAAGCTTATCCAGAACCACCAGAGATCCCTTAGTAAAGTCAAGAATATCCTTGACCAGTTTTCTGGTTCTTCCGATCTCCACGGAAACTTCAAGAGGAACGCTCATGATCAGCTCCATGTTCTCCTCCTGCTCGCTCTCCAGAACAATCTCATTGCTCTGGCGCAGACTGGGCTGATTCGGGGACTGGACATGAATCATCTTCGGTTCCGGCGCGGGAGCCTGTTTCTGCTCCATCATTTGCTGCTGCATAGTCTGCATCTGCTGCATCATCTGCTGCATCATCTGCATCTGCATCATGGAAACATCCATAGCGGGCTGTGCCGTCGGCTGCATCATCGCCGGCTGCTGCGGAGCAGACATAACCGGAGCAGGCTGTACCTGAGCCGGCTGAGGCGCTGCCTGGGCAACCGGAGCTGCCGCCGGCTCAGGCGCTGCCTGCACAGGTTCAGGAGCGGAAGGTACGTCTCCACCTGCCAAAAGCTTCTCGATCTCTTCCTGGGACAGACTCCTTCCTCCGCCTGCGGATGCCGGCGCACTCTCCGCCGGCGCCGGGGTCTCCGCCGCCGCATCACCACCGGCCAGAAGCTTTTCGATCTCTTCCTGGGACAGGCTTTTTCCTCCGCCGGCGGGCTCCGAAGCGCTCTCCGCCGGCGCCTTAGCGGCAGCCTGCTCTTCCTCATATCTCTGGATGTCTTCCTCCGATAAGAAACCTTTAACCAGGCCCTTGGCCAGCTTCACGGGCATTACATTGAAAAATTCACTTTCCAGCTTATCCGCTATTTTCAGTGTGAATCCGACGACTACCTTGGGATACTCATCTACAAAGTATTTGTCAATGAACTCCTGCTCATCCTTGACCTCAAAAGAAACCGGTGTGGATATATTTACCATTGTCCCGAAAAACTCGGACAACGCTGTCGCAGAAGCACCCATCATCTGATTCATGACCTCACAGACAGCGCTGATATTGATCTCATTCAGCTCGAATTCCTCATCGGACATTTCCATGCCCATGATCATCTCGACAATCACTTTTACGTCATGCCTCTTCAAAAGCATGACGTTATCACCTTCCAGCCCGGCAACGTAGGTAATCTCAACGCCAACTGCCGGCTCCACCCGATCCATCGCGAATTCTTCTTTGGACACGACCGTTACCACCGGCGTTGTAATATCCACCCGGGCATTCAGCATTGTGGAAACTGCTGTAGCCGATGCTCCAAGACTGATATTCAGAATCTCGCCTATAGCGTCTATTTCCATTTTACTAAAATACTCAGAACTCATACGAACATTTGTCTCCTTCCGGGGATATCACCCTTTATTCTATTTGCCAATCTCCAGCGCTTTCTGTGCTAATGTCTTCATAGCGTTGAATGCCGTAATATTGGCCTCGTAAGACCGGGTCGCAGACATGGCATCCGTAGTCTCTTTCACCAAATCTACATTTGGCCGCATCACATAGCCATCCTCGTTGGCATCAGGATGGGTGGGGTCATACACCGGGTTCAAATCCCGCTGGTCTTCCACAATCTGTGTCACTTTCACCCCGCCTTTGCTGGCCGTCTTTCGCAGAAGACTGTTGAATTCTGTACGAAAAGATGTCAGCGGCACTTCCTGCAGCACAACCATCTTTCTCCGGTATGTACCGCCGCTCTCAGTTCGGGTCGTGTTCCAGTTTGCTATGTTTTCGGAAGCAACGTCCAGCCTCTGCCGCTGTGCAGTCATGCCCGACGCACTGATATCAAAAGAATTCAAAAAAGACATTCCGCATTCCCCCTGATCTATCCAAGTATCTTCTTGACGGTTGACAAAATACGCTCCGGCTTAAAGGGTTTCACGATGAAGTCCTTGGCCCCCGATTTGATCGAATCCATAACCATCGTCTCCTGACCCATGGCAGAACACATCACGATAGTCGCTTTCGGATCCATCGCCTTGATCTCTTTCAAAGTCTCCAGTCCATCCTTGTTGGGCATGGTGATATCCATAAACACAAGATCCGGCTTCTCCGCGGAGTAGAGCTCCACAGCTTTTGCACCGTCCTCCGCTTCCACAAGATCCGTATATCCGGCCTGAGTCAGCGTATTCTTTAACATCATCCGCATGAATGCCGCATCGTCTACCAACATTATTTTCGCCATTTTTTATACCTCTCTTTTTATTTTCATTGTAATTTATATACTCAGATAAGTCCATAGGATTATCTGGTAAATTATACAGCCACGTTGTCATTTTCATTGACGCTGCCGTCATCCTTAGGCTCCAATGTACGGTTCTCTATCTTAACGGCCATATTCTTATTATGTACGCCGAGCTGTCCGTTAAACCACTGCTGGCCTTCGATATACAGAGCCACCGGGGAATTCTGTGGTTTGTTCAGATCGATCACGTCACCCACATGAAGATTGTATACATCGTCCAGGTTCAGCTTAGCCACACCGAGCTGGGCCGTAACATTCATCTTGGCCTCGCGTATGTTCTCCAGAATATCCTCGCGGTCGGTACGTATTCTCGCCTGCTCATCCTGATCTGCCAGGAATTTTGTTTTCTCCATGAGATCGAATATATTGCTGAGAATCGTGCCCGAGATACAGATATTCATCATTCCTTCTATATCCCCCAGCTGTATCCGCATCATGATGATAACCACTGTCTCGTCCACGCTGATCCCCTGGAACATGCTGGGGTTTTCTTCCACGCGTTCAAAATCAATGACAAACTTGATATTCTGGGCCCACACATCGGAGGTGATTGCTATCAGATACCGGATAATCTTTTCATACAGGGCAATCTCTATATCCGTATACGTGTAAGACATATCCACACCCACGTCCGTACCCGTCCCGCCCAGCATACGGTCAATCATAGCTGCCATCAGCGTCGGGGCAATATGGAAGACCATAGGCGGATTCTTGGAATGATCCGGCAGTTCCACATGGGCAAGAGTCAGTACATCCGTCTCATTCAAGGCATTACCAAACTCATAATACCTCTCCTCCTCGACACCTACGACCTCTACCTCACTGGCTACACGGAACAGTCCGTTAATCTGTGTGGCCGCCACTCTGGCATAATTATCATAGATGCTGCGAAGCATTTTCAGCTTATCTTTGGTATACTTTTTAGGACTGTAGAAATCATATTTTCTGTATTCCTGTTCAGATTTCGGCGGCTCTTCAACCCTGCTGTCCTCATCTGAATTCTGCATGGCGTTGAGCAGCGCGTCTATCTGACTTTGTGATAATACATCTGCCATCCTAAACTCCCACTTTCATTTCTGTATTACTGCTCTGAGGTTCTGTCCATCAGCTCATAATACGTCTCAAGGCTTTGTTCCACACTGTCGGATTTGGTGATCAAAATCTCCACTCTCCGATTCTTGGCCCGGTTCTCCGGCGTATCAAAAGGAGCGATGGGTTTCCACTGCCCGTACCCGGTACTGATGATCTTTTCCGGCCCAATGGAGGAATGCTCCTGGATACGGGCCACCACCCTGGCCGCACGTTCCGAAGCCAGCACCCTGTCCGTCTCCGGATTGTTCGGCTTATCGGGCTCCGCCTGGGAAGTATGCCCCAGTACTTCGATCTCTTTGATCGAATCATTCACATCCGACATGATTTTTGAAAAAGTATCCAGAATCTCAGTGCCCTCGCTCTTGATCACCGAACTATCACCGTCAAAGAATACACTGTCCCGGAACGTGATAAAAGTAAACCCCTCTCCCTTGTAAAGCTCCACCTCGGATTCTATACCGGCTTCCTTGACCGCAGCCTGCAGCTTTTCAAACAGGCCGTCAAAATCTTCGGGATCTATGCCGTCCTCCACACCGCCGGGAACTTCATCATTGGCATCGGCCTCCGGATCCACGGCGATCTGATTGGTCTCCGTGGCATTGGGGTTAAAGCTCTTGACAATCTGTACCCATTTCGCCTGGTCAATACTGGAAATAGAGTACAACAGCACAAAGAAACACAGCAACAGCGTCACCAGGTCTCCGTAAGTGTCCATCCAGCTGCCGCCCTCTTCCGGCGCTTTCTTGTTCTTCTTCATAGCCTGTGCCGCCTCCTATTTGTCCGCCGGCGCTTCTGCCTGGGCTCCGCCGCCCTCGCTGGCTCCCAAAATCTTTGTACGATTCTTCTGGGCCAGATAAGTGACCAGCTTCTCTTTCAGGAATTTCGGATTGTCACCGGCCTGAATGGCCAGGATTCCCTCAATAATTACCTGCTTATATAACAGCTCCTCCTCATTACGCACATTCAACTTGTTCGCGATGGGGTTAAAGAGCACATTGGCCAAAATACAGCCGTAAAAGGTGGTAACAAGAGCCACGGACATAGCCGGCCCGATGTTCGAAGAACCGCCCTCATCCAGATTCATACCTTTCAGCATGTTGATCAGACCTACCAGAGTACCGATCATACCGAACGCCGGGGCAA
>DPJQ01000034.1:15851-16605 GCA_003542935.1 Lachnospiraceae bacterium
CGATCATACCGAACGCCGGGGCAAATGCCGAAGCTTTCGTATACATATTGATGCCGGCCATATGGCGTTCGGACATGGCATCCAACTCATTCTCCAGCATGGAGCGCACTTCCTCGGGCTCCGTAGCATCTACGATCAGCATAATACCCTGCTTGAAAAAGGGATCGTTAATCTCGTTGGCTTTCTCTTCAAGGGCCAGAAGCCCGTTCTTCCTGGCCAGTTGGGCCATCTCTTCCAGTGTATTCAGAAGTTGGGCCATATTGTATTTATTGCCCTGCACCAGCAGTTTGAAATGGCCGGGAATCTTGGACAACTGATTCAACGGGTAACTGGCAACCACGGCCGCTATAGTGCCGCCTATTACGATGGCCACACTCTGGGGATCCCAGAAATTTCCCAGCTTCGCCGGGCCGATACCCACGACAACGATCAGCACGGTTGCCAATATCAAACCTATAATACTTGTTACATCCACCTTGTCTTCACCGCCTTACTCTTTATCTATCGTATGGTAACAATGGATCCGTCCATTGTACTCTATCATTTTCTCGATTATTTCTTCCGCACTTTCTTTGACAATAAAAAACTTGCCGTTCATCATGATCACCTTGGATTCCGGGATCAGTTCCACAGACTCGATCTGTGTACAATTCAACACGATTTTTACATTATTCAATTTAGTCAGCATTATCATATCATAGTTCCTCACACTTTTCAAACGTATACCGGAATATATATTGTATATCCCGGCATA
>DPJQ01000034.1:16891-23847 GCA_003542935.1 Lachnospiraceae bacterium
TATATTGTATATCCCGGCATACGTTTTCGCTGTGGCCCCCGCCGGCCGGCTCCAAACGGCCACATTTCATGACTGTAAACTGTTCTAATACTTAAAACTGCCTTAACGTTTCATATTTACAAGTTCCTGGAGCATCTCGTCGGTCACGGTGATGATCTTGGAGTTTGCCTGGAAACCTCTCTGGCAGGTGATCATGTTGGAGAACTCGTTGGCCAGATCCACATTGGCCATCTCCAGATAGCCGCCCTTGATGATACCTGCCGGACCGCCGTTGGCCTCGGTGGCCGTCACATCGCCGGCATTGGCGCCTACGGTGTAATAGTAACCGGTATCCTTCTCCAGGCCGTTGGGGTTCTCCACAATGGCCAGGGCGATCTTGCCGATGGTGATGGTGCGGTTATCCTTATCCACACCCACGATGGTGCCGTCCTCATTGATCTTGTAGCTCTGGATCTCGTACTGCTGATTGGTCTTGGGATCGATCGGGATACGCAGGGCCGAGAGCTGGGTATCGTAACGGGCGCGGACGCTGGCCTCACGGTTCTGGCCGGTGGTAGTGGTGATATCCACATTCGGATTGTCGGCAGCAGGAAACTGATTCGGAACCCGATTGGGCGTCCCGTCCTCTCCCGTCGCCTTGGCGACAAACCTTAAATCCACTGACAAATCCCTGTTGAGATCTGCCGAATCATATTCCCCCTGATAATCAATATATTCTATTTTATAACGCGAAAACGTGGTATCTAAACCAGTAGTAACAGCGCTTCCATCGGGATTTACCACAGAAGCGCCGTCGGCCTTTGACATCTGGTTAACCCAGTCCTTGATACACTCATCTGTGGTACTGTTCTGGCTGAGGATGCTGAGGCCGCCGATGGTCACAACATTTCCTGTTACCCCCGCTGCCTGCGCCGGCCGGATATCGACGTCCGCGCCATTGACCTCATATGATGCCGCCGTAGCCGGAACCTCCGGAATACCGGTGCCGTCCTGCAGCGCATATCCGTACACATAGCTTCTGTTATCGTCCACCAGATAACCGTTGCTGTCCACGCGGAAGATACCCACCCGGGACAGATACAGACCGGAGTCTTTGATATTCGTAAAACTTCCGTTTACCATGTTGCCCACCAGGAAAAACCCGGTACCGTCGATCATACAGTCCAGAGGATTGGCGGAAGGCGACGGCGAACCGGTGCCAAACTCGTTGGTAATGGAGGACATCACCGAACCGTAACCTACCTGGGAGGCGTTACGCCCGCCGGCCTCACCGTTCCGGGCGCTGCCCTGTGTACTGTTGGTAGAATTCGCATACATGGAATCCGCGAAATTGTAGCTAAAAGACTTAAAACCCCAGGTGTTTACATTTGCAATGTTATTACCAATCACATCCATTTTGGACTGATGGGCTTTCAGGCCCGCGACTGCGGCAACCATTGATCTGACCATTTTACCATACTTCCTTTCTTGATTTCGTCTTTTGCTGTTTTACGCGTCTGTGAATCGCGCAGACGCTAAGCCTCCATAATGGTCCGGCTTACATCAAAACAGCGCTGTCTATGTTTGTAAAAATGTTATTTTTCATCTCCGCCCCCGACATGGTCGTCACCACGACATTATTCGGTACATTGACGATGAAAGCTCCGCTCTGCCCGATGACCACCACATCCCTGGCCCCCTTATCCCTGGCCTTCTGTACGGCCTGGTTTAAATCGCCGAGGAGACTGTCTGTCATCTGGATCCCGCGTTCCCGTACACGCTGGGCCGCGTGCTTGGAAAAATGAACGGATGTTTTGTCGGCCTCTCTCTGCAGAAGCTCTGAAAACTGCACTCCGTTGTTTTGTGTCTGCGCTTGTAGCTGGGCTGACGCATGCTGCAGCTGAAGTGCGCCTGCGTTGGTTATTTGATTAATCTTACCCATCCACTAACACCCCCTGCCATTACGTTGTGGCTGTCGTCTGATCCGCGGCGCCTGTCCCTGCATCGTCCGGCACTTCACCCATGGACATAACCTGGGACATCTCGTACTTTGTACCGTCCACATATACCGAAGTACCCCCTGTCAGATCCACGCCCGTCACGATGCCTTTTTTCTTACCTATAACCTTTCCCTCATCATTTGTAAGGGCCACCGTTACCTCTTTTCCCAGAAGTCCTGTGGAATAGGAAGTCAGCGTCACCGTCGAAAGATTGTTAATCACTGTCGAAAAATTCGAAATCGCATCCGCCATGGAAGACATTACATTCATGGAGGACATCTGTGTCATCTGGTTCATCATGTCCGCATTGTCCATGGGATTTGACATATCCTGGTACTGAAGCTCCGCGGCGAACAGCTGCCAGAAGTCATCTACAGTCATGGTATTGTTTGACTGAGCCGTGGTCTGTGTTCCCAGAGCCTCATTATACAGGGCCTGGGCCGCATTGCTGTTGAATTCTACTGCCATTTTACTTATTCTCCTTTTACCTTCTGTCAGCCCACCAGTCCCAGGCGCAATTTCTGCAGGAACTGCTCCGCATCATCTTCGCTCTGCTGCTGCTTGCTTTCTTTCTGCTGCTCCCGTTCCTGATTCTGCCGTCCCTGGCCGCCCTCATCTCTGGTCTGGTTCAGATAATCGTTCTCGGGTTTATCCAGAATGACCGTTGTAGGGCCTCCGAAATTGCGCTCAATCACGCCGCAGATTTCCTTCACGTTCTGTCCCAGCACATCCAGCGCTTTTTTCTCGGAACAAAGGATGGAAATATTGGCCTGGCCATTCTCGTAGGTGATCTTTACCGCAATCTTGCCCAGGTTTACCGGCTCGATCTGAATCTCAAACTCCCTGACGCCGTCCGCCATCTTCGAGATAATCTGGTCTGTCAGTTTCTCGGGAAGCTCCTCCGGCTGGGGCACATGCATCCGGACCGTCTCCCGGGGCGCCGTTTCCTGTACGGCCTCCGTCCGGTTCTGCTGCACCGGAACCTGCACCATCTGCTCCGCGCTCCTGTCATCCGTCTGAGTATTCTCCTGCTGTCCTGAAGCGGACGGTTTCACCGTGTTTCTGGAAATAACCGAAGTACCTGCCGCCTGTGCGGTCTCTTCGGGTGCCGCAGCCTGAACCTTTTCGGCTGCTGTTTTTTCCGTCGGCAAAATCTGCGCTGCGGCCTGCTGCTCGCTCTGAACTGGCTGCACATTCACATCCTGCGGCTGTGTCTCAACGGTCATCTGCGGTGCTTCCACAAGCTCCGTCAGATTTTCTCCCTCCGTCACCGCCGGCTCCGCTTCCACCTGAACCATTTCGGGACGGAAGCCCTGATCCAGCTGGTAAGCTGCGAACAATCCCGCCGCCTGGGTATTCTGCTCCTGATTCCCGGTTTCTTCCACCGGTGCTTCCTGGGCATCATCCTTCTTTTCGGGCGCATCCTTTTTCTGGCTTACATCCTTTTTAGATACCTTGGTATCTTCTGCAGCTTTTCCCGCATTGTCCTCTTTTCCCTTGAAGAGCTTTTTGAAATCATCCGTCACTTCACCGGAATCCTTCCCTTTCTTCCCGCTCTCCGCAGGCCGGCTGCCGGCATTCAGGGCCGTCGCCACATTCATCATGTTCATTGGCTGTTCCTCCTTTCTATAATATTTATAGTAATCTGCACATGTGCAGGATTACCCGATCAGACGGGCCATGGCATTTTTCGTGGTTACGAATTCTTCGATAAAGTTTTCATCCTCTTTCTGGACTGCCTTGTCATATTCGGCCCTCTTCTTTTCCTTTAACTTGTCGATGGATGAAGTTTCCTTTTTGGCCTCCACCACCTCATTGCGCTTGGCTTCCTCCTGCTCTCTGAGTTTCGCCAGCTGCTGACGTTTCATATGTATCCGTATCCTCAGAGAGTCCAGATAACCCTCATAGGCATGGGCCTCTCCGATGGTCATCCCTTTTATTCTATGTTCCTGAAACTCCAGTGCGCACAAATGCCGTTCTTCTTCCAGCATTTCTATGGCCCGCTCGCATTCCCTGACCTTCGCCAAAATCCTTGCGTGCTCACCCTTCAGGCTGTCCAGTACCTGTTCCTTATAATTTAAGACCGTCTCCAGCGCAAAAAAGAACTTTTTCATTCCACAATCTCCTGCATCATCCTCAGGGCTTCCTCCTCAGAAAAACTTTCGTCAATCTTCTGCATCAGGAACTCATTTACCCTGTCGATCCTGGCAATGGCGTCGTCCAGCCGCGGGTTTGTGCCCGCCTTGTAGGCGCCGATGGATATCAAATCCTCATTCTTCGCATATATGCTTAAGATGTCCCGCATTCTGGCTGCCGCCGCCCGATGCTCCGGCGGGACAATCTCCGTCATCAGACGGGAAATACTGGCGTTGATATCGATGGCCGGAAAATGGTTCTCATTGGCCAGTTTTCTGGTCAATACGATATGGCCGTCCAGAATACCGCGTACCGTATCAGAAATCGGCTCATTGGTATCGTCGCCCTCCACCAGCACGGTATATACGCCGGTGATGGAACCCTTCTCGAACTTCCCGCTGCGTTCCAGAAGCTTTGGAAATTCCGCATAAATAGAAGGAGTATAGCCTCTGGCCACCGGCGGCTCACCCGTCGCCAGTCCGATCTCCCTCTGGGCCATCGCGAACCTGGTAAGAGAGTCCATCATCAGGAGGACATCCTTTCCCTGGTCCTTGAAATACTCTGCAATAGTAGTCGCCACCAGAGGACATTTCATACGGAGCATAGCCGGCTGATCGGATGTGGCCACCACAAGGACACTTCTTTTCATTCCTTCCGGCCCCAGATCCTTCTCAATAAACTCACGAACCTCACGCCCCCGCTCACCCACCAGGGCAATCACATTGATATCGGCCTTGACATTCTTTGCAATCATGCCGAGCAGTGTGCTCTTACCCACGCCGCTGCCGGCGAAGATGCCGATACGCTGGCCCTTTCCTATTGTATTCAACCCGTCGATCGCCTTGACACCAAACTCCAGGGTATCCGTGATCGGCGGCCTTTTCAACGGATTAATATAGGTATTCTCCACGTAATAATAACGCGGAGAAGGAAACGGCCCCAGATCATCCATGGGTTTTCCCGTGGCATCTATAATGCGCCCCCGCAGGAACTCCCCCACCGGAATTTTCAAACGCCGCTTCGTATTGCGCACAAAGCTTCCTGCCGAGACACCGCTGATATTCTCATAGGCCATCAGCTGGATTTTGTCTCCCCGGAACCCCACTACTTCCACCGGTATCTGCCGGCGTTTCTCTTCATTATAAATCATGGCAATGTCGCCGATACTGGCCCTGTTTCCCGAAGATTCCAAAGCCATACCGACAACATTCTCAATTTTCCCTATGTAACTTACTGTCTCCGTCTTCTGGATTAGTTCCGGCAGTTTTGAAAACACCCTTTTTCACCTCGGCTATGCCCTGACGTTGTTCAGTATATCTTTAATATTCTCCAGCTGCGTACTGACACTGGCATCTATGATTTCATCCGGCAGCTCTATAATACAGGTACCGGCCTCCCCATTGTCCATAGTGATGATCTTTATATTATCAGACAGACCGGATAACGCCTCCAGGAATTCCGCATCCACTTCCATGGATACACCAGTCTCACATTTCGTGAGATAGATCTTCGCCCATTGTTTCCTGGTGATCTTATCCGTGGCCGCAAGGATCATCCGTTTCACAATATCGCCGCTGGACTGCAGGCTGGTCTGAATGATCTTCTCCGCCACCGCCAGGGATATGCGTTTCAGGTCATCCACATATTTTTCCAGTATCTTTGTCTTTTCAATGGAAACGCTGTCCAGAACTTCTCTGGCATCCTGCTGCAATTTGTAGATCTCTTTGTCAAGAATCTCCCGCTGTTCCCGGTGGGCTGCCTGAAAGCCCTCCGCGAGGCCCGCCTCACGGCCCTCCGTAAAGGACCGTTCCCGCAGAATCTCGGCCTGCTCCCGGGCATCACTGAGGATTTTATCCGCCTGTTTCCTGGCCTTATCCAGAATTTCCTTTTCCGTATCAGACAGACGGGAAATTTCCTCTTCTTCTTCGGCCTCCTCGGATGCTTCTTCTTTCGGATCATCGGGTATTTCCGGCTCATCGATCCTGAATCCCGCAAAGAAATCAAAAGATCTGACATTCTGATTCTCGCCGGGCTTCTTTACAATCTTAGGCAATGATCTCATCCTTTCCGCTCTTAACGATAATCAGCTCTCCGGCTTCCTCGAGCCTTCGGATCACGCCGACAATCCTCTGCTGAGCCTCCTCCACATCACGCAGACGCACATTGACGGTGATCTCCAGATCGGACCGGATGCTCTCGGCCATACGCGTAGATACGTTTGCAAATACAAGCTCTTTGATCTTGTCGTCGGAACCCTTGAGGGCATACACAATATCTTTGACATCGCACTCGCGGATAAAACGCTGGATCGAACGATTGTCCATGGATACGATATCCTCGAACACGAACATCTTTTTCCTGATTGTATCGGCCAGTTCCTCGTTCTCCTTGCCCAGTTCGTCGAATATGTATTTCTCGTTTGCCCTGTCCATATGGTTCATGACATCCGCTATGTAATCGATACCGCCAATCGTCGTAAAGTCCGCCGTGGTAAGGACACTCTCGAATTTCTTTTTCAGAGAAGCCTCCACGATCTTGATGGCGTCGGGAGACGCGCTCTCCATCCTGGCAATGGCTTCTACCACCTTGATCTGTTTTTCCTTGGGCAATTCGCTGATCACCATGGATGCCTGATCCGGATCCGCATAGGACAAAATCAGCGCTATGGTCTGGGGACGCTCATGCTGCAGGAACGAAATCAGGTTGCGCACATTGCTCTTTCTGACGAACTCGAAGGGACGGGTCTTCAGAGACTTTGCCAGACGTTCCAGCAAAGTCTGCGCCGTACTCTCGCCGAAAGCTTTTTCCAGTACAGCCCGGGCATACTCCATGCCGCCGTCC
>DPJQ01000163.1:0-20736 GCA_003542935.1 Lachnospiraceae bacterium
ACGCTGCGGATACCGGCGTTTTTGATGCAGGCGATTTTTTCAAGAGTGCAGTCAAAGGAACCGGGTTTTCTGAACCAGTCGTGTGTTTCCCTCATCCCATCCAGAGAGAGTTGGTATTTCTGACAGCCATAGGATTTTAACTGCTTACAGACTTCATCGTTTAGGTGGAAGGGATTTCCCATGATGGTAAAGGGAATATTCTTCTCTTTCAGCAGGGCTGGCAGCCGCCAGAAATCCGGGTGCAGAATGGGATCGCCGCCGGTGAGGTAGAAGTAGGGCAGGCGGTCGTACATTTCGCACATATCGCAGCAGTTGTCAACAACGTCCTGCATCTGCTCCCAGGTCATGGCATCCGGCTTTTTGCCGTTGTCCTCTGAGAAGATATAGCAGTGCTTGCACCGCTGGTCGCATTCGTCCGTAATGTGCCATTGGAAAGAAAAATACTGTTTCATATCGTGTTCCCCTTGTATGAAAACCGGCGAAAGCCAATTGCATTTAGAAAGCCCCTGGCAAGGGCCGGCCTTACCAGGGGTCAGCGTGGAGTTACTTGTCGCCAGCGCCGCAGGCAGTACCGCAGGCGGCGGGCTTTTCCTCCGGCTTGTCGGACGCGCCGCAGGCGGAACCGCAAGCGACGGGCTTTTCCTCCGGCTTGTCGGATGCGCCACAAGCAGAATCGGCCCAGCCAGACAGATTAGAGAGTGCCATAATAATTACCTCCGGGTATGTTTGTCGAACTTTTCTGTTCGCAAATTCATATTAGCGTAACCTGGAAATCGAAGCAAGCAGGCACAATTTTATTACTCAGTTACCTTTTTGTAACCTATTGCATAAATACTGACCTTGCATTATAATTCAAATGTAGCACTCAATTTTGAACCTATAGGGGAGTACATTGCCATGTTGACAAAAGGAGAACTACCAGAGTGCGCAGTTGCCACCACTGTACAAATCATCGGCAGCAAATGGAAACTGCTGATTTTGCGTAACCTGCTGCAACGACCTTGGAGGTTTAACGAACTGCGGAAAGATTTAGAGGGTATCAGTCAGAAAGTCCTTACCGACAGTCTTCGATCTATGGAGGCAGATGGCATTATTGATCGAACCGTTTATGCCGAAGTGCCACCCCGCGTAGAATACGCATTGAATGAATTAGGTGAAACGCTCCGGCCTGTTTTGGATGCAATGGAAGTCTGGGGCTTGAATTATCAGAATATTGCGCAATAGGAGCTATAGCAATTTTCAGAATTGTTGACAGCGGGCCGTTGAGGGCGGCGGCCCCTGCAAATCGCTTGTAGAAGCTGGCCCCCTGGCCGGCCTGTTTGTCAGGATAAGTGAGTAGATTATGCATCCGAGGAAAGAATCGGAATCATTGTAAAAGGAGAAGCAGCCTCATGGGAATCTATGTAAATCCCGGAAACACCGCATTCAGAGAAGCGATCAACTCTATGATCTATGTAGATAAAAGCGGTCTGATTGCGTACACCAACCGGGTTTTGAATACAAAACAGAAAAATCTGTGCGTCAGCCGCCCCCGCCGTTTTGGAAAGTCTATGGTGGCGGATATGTTGACGGCGTATTATAGCAGGGGGTGTGATTCCGATGAGCTGTTTGCTAATCTGAGGATCGGAAAAGAAGATTCCTACAGGCGTCATCTAAACCGGCATCAGGTGATCCGGCTGGATGTGCAGCGTTTTCTGGAAACAAAACGGGATTTGGATGTCTTTATTACAGCGATTGAAAATCGAGTGGTCGCTGAGTTGGTGAAGGCATTCCCGGAATGTACCAATTTGGGGATCGGTGACAGGTTGAAAGACGTTTTAGATCAGATTTTTATCCAGACAAAGCAGGGTTTCATTTTTATTATCGATGAATGGGATTCTGTCTTCCGCATGGCGAAAGAGCGCGAAGATATACAAAAAGGATATTTGGATTTTCTGAGGGGGCTTTTTAAAGGTGCTGAATATGTGGAATTGGCTTATATGACAGGAATACTTCCGATCAAGAAATACGGTGAGCATTCTGCCATTAATATTTTTGACGAGTATTCTATGGTTGATTCCAAGGGCCTGGGAGAGTATTTTGGATTCACAAAAGAAGAAGTGCGAAATCAGTGTGACAAATATGACGTGGATTACGTTGAGATGGAAAACTGGTATGATGGATATTCTCTGGGAAGTCTTCATATGTACAATCCCAAATCGGTAGTTGATGCACTGTTGTGGAAAGAATTTCAGAGTTATTGGACGGGAACGGAAACATATGAAGCATTGAAGATCTATATGGATATGGATTTTGACGGACTCAAGAAGGCTGTGATCGAAATGCTTGGCGGTGGACGCTGCAAAGTTAATATCCGTCATTTCCAAAATGATATGACTACATTCAAAACAAAGGACGATGTGGTCACTCTCCTGATTCATTTGGGGTATTTGACTTATGACAAAAGAGAGCGTACGGCATATATTCCCAATCAGGAAATAGCGCAGGAATTTCTGAACGCGGTAGACGGGACAGGCTGGAATGGACTCACGCAGGCTTTAAATCGTTCGGAAGAGCTTCTTCTGGATACCTGGGCAATGAATGAGGCTGCTGTGGCAAAAGGCGTGGAAGCTATCCATAATGAAACAGCATCCATATTGAAGTATAATGATGAAAATTCTCTTACCTGTACTGTTCTTATGGCATATTACAGTGCGAAAGTCTTCTACATGAATCCTGTCATGGAATTGCCTTCCGGGAAAGGATTTGCCGATGTGGTATATCTTCCCCGGAGAAATGTGGACAGACCGGCTTTGGTAGTAGAGCTGAAATGGAATAAATCAGCCCAGGGAGCAATTGCCCGGATCAAGGAACGGCGGTATACGGCCTGGATTCAGGGATATACAGGCAATATTTTATTGGTGGCGATCAATTATGATGAAAAAAAAGGGCATAGTTGTGTGATCGAGAAATATTTCAAGGAGTAGTCTGTCGCAGAAGATAAAATGAAAAACCAATATAATAAAACTATTACAGCCTGTTTCGTAGGATATATTGTTCAGGCAGTGGTCAACAATTTTACGCCTTTGTTGTTTTTGCTGTTTCAGAGGAACTATGGTATTCCGCTTTCCCAGATTACGTTGCTGGTGACGTTTAATTTTGGAATACAGTTATTAGTCGATCTTCTTTCAGTCGGATTTATAGATAAAATAGGATATCGTGCATCAATGATTATTGCTCATATTTTAGCAGCCGCAGGCTTGATTCTTCTTACGGTTCTACCGGAGATCTTATCAGCGCCCTTTGCCGGAATATTGGTTGCCGTAATGATTTACGCCATTGGCGGGGGACTTTTAGAAGTCCTTGTCAGTCCGGTTGTTGAAGCGTGTCCCTCCGACAATAAGGAGAAGGCAATGAGTATGCTTCATTCCTTTTATTGTTGGGGACATGCGGGGGTTGTGTTAATCTCAACAGCTTTTTTTCGTGTGGCGGGTATAGAAAACTGGAAAATATTAGCAGTTATCTGGGCAGTTATTCCCATTGGAAACGCTTTTGCTTTTGCTAAAGTTCCTATAGCACCGCTCATTGAGGACGGCGAGTCCGGATTGGAATTAAAGCAATTGTTCCGGATGAAAGTATTTTGGATTTTACTGGTAATGATGATATGCGCAGGAGCAAGCGAACAGGCAGTAAGCCAATGGGCATCTACCTTTGCGGAAAAAGGGCTTAAGATTTCCAAAACAGCGGGTGATTTGGCAGGGCCCATGGCGTTTGCAGTTCTGATGGGGACATCAAGACTGTTTTATGGTAAGTATGGGGATCGTATTCATTTGGAACGCTTTATGGTTTATAGCAGTTTACTGTGTATATTGTCTTATTTGGGAATTTCTCTTTTCCCTGTTCCGCAGCTTAGTCTGATTGCCTGCGCTGTTTGTGGGCTATCAGTTGGAATCATGTGGCCCGGAACCTTCAGCAAGGCGTCGGCAGCTTTGCCGAAAGGTGGAACAGCTATGTTTGCGTTGTTGGCTTTAGGCGGGGATATAGGTTGTTCGGGAGGCCCTACATTGGTTGGAATGGTATCAGGAGCATTAGGGGATAACCTGAAGATGGGGATTTTGGCAGGTGTTATTTTTCCGGTGCTGTTACTTATGGGAATCATTTTTTGCAGGAAAACTAAAGGAGGATTCTCATAATGGAGTGATTTTAAATCCAAGAATGTGCTATATTGTTTCCAGAAGTGGCTTCATAACCGCACCATGCATATTCATGGTGTATTTGCGGATACTCGATGATTTGACAGGGAGAAGGATGTCCCATCTAACAGAAATTTCAGAATTTGACAGGGAGGAAATACGATGGCATTTGACTATAAGAAAGAGTATAAAGAATTCTACATGCCCAAGAGGGTTCCTGCGATAGTAACGGTTCCTGAAATGAATTATATTGCAGTCCAGGGCAGCGGTGATCCGAATGAAGAGGGCGGAGAGTACAAAGAATCCATAGGCCTGTTGTATGCAATTGCCTTTACGATTAAGATGAGCAAGAAAGGCAGCCGCCAGATTGAGGGATATTTCGATTACGTGGTTCCGCCTTTGGAGGGATTCTGGTGGCAGGACGGCGTGGAGGGGATCGACTACTCGCATAAGGAAAGCTTTCAATGGATTTCCGTTATTCGTCTGCCGGATTTTGTGACGAAAGAGGATTTTGAGTGGGCCGTTTCAGAGGCAACGGCGAAGAAAAAACAGGATTTCTCCAAGGTAGAGTTTTTAACATACAATGAGGGCTTATGCGTGCAGTGTATGCATATCGGGCCATATGATGATGAACCGAAAACCGTGGAAGCCATGCATCACTTTATGAAAGAGCAGGGGTGCGTTCTGGATATCACAGATCAGAGATTTCACCATGAAATATATCTGAGTGATGCGAGAAGGGTTGCGCCGGAGAAGCGGAAAACGGTGATCCGCCATCCGATCAGAAAGAGGGGATAAACGGAGATGTATTTTGCGGATGCAGAGGGATTCCCGCAGGCGACTGTGTTTAAAACGGGATACCGCCGGAGAAGAGATTTCTGAAGACGACAGGCAGGAGGTGATACTATTGGGCAAGGAACAGAATAAGCGGATGATGGAATATGTTATGGATCAGCTGTCCGGGCTTTCGGATGTACGGCAGATTCCCATGATGGGCGGGTACATTTTTTATTACAAAGAGCGCATATTCGGCGGAATATATGGTTCCGGTGAATTGCTTATCAAGATTACAGAGACCAGCAAAAAATATATGCCGGACAGCGATCCGCAACTTCCATATGAAGGTACGAAAGAGATGCTGCCATGTACCATTTTAGAAGACAGGGAAAAATTGCAGAGTATGGTAACGGAGATGTGGGAGGAGCTGCCTGAGAGAAAGAAAAAGGGTTCTAAATGTGTCAGGAACCGCCGGAAGGAGGCACCCATGGTAGAGAAAGTATTTCAGGATTTCATCCGATACGCAGAGGACAAAAAACTGTTTATAGAAGGCATCGCCATTGCCGATGAAAAGGAGGTGCTCTTGGAGCACCATTTCATGCCGGATCAGGTGAGGAACACTTATTCCCACACTAAAAGCTATATGTCCACCGCAGCGGGTATCGCCATCAGCCAGGGACAGCTGGCCCTGGATACGCGGTTTGCGGAGTTCTTTGCGGAGTACATACCGGACGGGGCGGATCCCCGGCTGGAGAAGATCACGCTGGAACATCTGCTCACCATGTCCAGTGGTTTTGGGCAGCCCTATCTGATGGGGGATGACCGGAGAGCAGGTACAGGTATGCCGGATTATATTGCCTATATGATGGGTCGGCCGGTACTATATGAGCCGGGCAGCCGGTTCGCCTACTCCACGGCAGACAGCATCCTGGCCGGCCGGATGATCGAGAAGGCTGTGGGCCGGAATCTGGCAGAATATCTGTACCGGCATGTATTTTCAAAGCTGGGTCAGGGATGGCCGATCTGGGAGAATGACCCGGCGGGACATCCCATCGGCGGCGGCAGTATGTACATGAAATTGACGGATATGATGAAGCTGGGCCAGGTGTACCTGGCTGACGGGATGTGGAGGGGCGAGCGGATTGTGGATAGTGGCTGGGTGAAAGCAGCTACCACAAAGCAGATCGAGACGGAACCTGTGCCGCCGAAGGAAATCTGGTGGTGCGGATATGGTTATCAGTTCTGGCTGTCGCCCTATCCCCGGGCTTATCGGGCCGACGGCGCTTTCGGCCAGGTTTCCACAGTGTTGCCGGAAAAGGGCCTGGTGGTGGCCGTGCAGTGTCCGGAATACGGAGATTTTGACCAGGTGAAACGGGCGCTGCATGAGCAGATTTTTACACAGTTATGACGGACGGGATAAAAGAGACATAAACGAAGTCGGCAGCAGCGCAGGAATAGGAGGAACAAAAACGGCAGGGAGTCTGGTCTCACACTCCCTGCCGCTTTATGCCTTATAATTCTTTCAGGATTTTCGAATCGTGGCCCGGATGCCGTCATCCGTATTTTCCAGTACCAGGCTCATATCATGAAGGGTAAAAATTTTTTTCGCCAGAAACAGGCCAAGCCCCATGTGCTTTTCCTTTTTTCCCCGGCTCTTATCCCCCGTATAGAACAGATCAAAGACGCGGCTCAGCTGTTCCTCGTCCAGGGGAGCCCCTGTATTCTCAATGCTGCACCCATCTGCCTCCAGGCTGATCCGTATCCGGCCGTCCGGTATATTGTGATCCACTGCGTTGGCCAGCAGGTTCCATACGGCTTTTGCCAGATATTCCCTGTCCCCATCCACCTGGAAATCTACAGCCTGCGAGTATTGTACCTGAAGATTTTTTTCCAGAACCAGGGGTTCCAGCCGTTCCATCTGCTCATAGATCAGCTCCGCCATGGATACAGGCGCTTTCTTTAAAACCAGTTCTTCGGAGTCCAGTTTCGATATCTCGATCATCTCCATCACCAGATGATCCATCTCTTCCGTCTGCCCGATGATTTGATCAAGGTAATATTCACGTTTTTCTTCCATATTGTGTTCCAGCAGATTCTCCGCGAAATTCCGGATGATGCCCAGGGGCGTCTTTAGCTCGTGGGCCATGGCATTGGTGAGATCCCGCCGGGTCTGCTCCAGCGCCATCTGCCGATCGTAGATCCGGTTGAAAGAGTACATGACCAGAAACATACAGGCGAGGGTCAGGATCAGGCCGGCCAGATAGGCATATTTCATATGATCCAGGGCGGCAGCCCACGGGCATTCGTCCAGACGGACTTCCATATAAGCGGAGAGGGCTTTGGAAGTTTCAACCTTGAACCGATAGCATCCCCTGTAGTGAAGCCGGTCTTCACTCACCTCGAGGCCGGGATAGTCGGTTCCTTTTTCCCAGGTGAAATTTTCACGTTCCGGAAATCCGTGGAGGTAATCGCTTTTAGCCCATTGGCGCCAGCGTCCGTAAGGATTTGCGGAGGGGTTGTACGGATCCGCAGAGGATTTCATGTACGGAAAAACAGGATAGGCCTCCACGATTTCTCCGCCTTTTTCTTCCTGGCCTGCCTTTGGATTCGTCCATTCCCATACCACTTTGCTGTCTGTGGCGAAGAATGTCGCTCCCTCCGTCTCCGTGTCGGTTTCGTAATCATAGACGCCCCCGACTTCACAGGCCCAGATTTCCAGCAGGGGATCGGTATACCCATCTATGTTCAGGTCCTCACCGTCTTCTTTCCATTCTGTCCATGTGATCTCCTGTACATAGACTTTGTACAGGTCGGCCATGTCGGAGGAGAATTGGAGCAGGATCCGGTATTTTCCCGGCAGAGTATAATCGGCGCTGGATTGTATATTTTCATAATAGTATTTTACCAGTGTATCTTTTTCTTCAAAAGAAAAGTAGTCATCCAGCATGAATAGAGGGTCGTCAAAGGTATCGCCGCTCTGTGCCAGCAGGTTTCTGTCCAGGTCATAGATCGCGATGGATATCTGCAGAGGGGGATTGAAGGTATCCCGGAAATAGTCATTGGCAAATTTCTGATATTCTTTCTGCAGGTCTTCCGTTCCTGGCCCTCTGTCATTTACATCTTCTGCCAGACTGGATGCGCTGTTAAGCAGAGAATATGCCGTTTTTTCAAATGTGCGGTTATAGTCTTCGATATATTTTTGCTTTACCAGGCAGGTGGCCAGGATCATGGTCACCAGGTACAGGGCGATGAAGCCCGCGGTGACCGGTCTCCAGAACCGTTTCTTTTTTCTGTTTAAGTTTCCTTTCATTTTTCTACCTCCAGCCGATAGCCAAATTTTCGTACAGTCTGTATGGTGCATCCGCAGGAACCGATCGCTTTTCGCAGTTTTTTGATATGATTATCCACCACCCGCTCATTTCCGTCGAAATCATAGCCCCAGAAACGGATCAGAAGCTGCTCCCGGCTGTAGATCCGCCCCGGATTCTCCATAAAGAACAGGAGCATCTCATATTCCTTGGGGGGCAGGGCTATAAGCTGTCCGCGGCTCCAGACCCGGTGGCTGCTGACATCTATTTTCAGGTTTCCCAGCTCCACGAAAGAGTGGAGCCTCTGTATCCTTCCCGTCAGCGCCGTGGCCTTGGCATAGAGGACAGGCAGTGAAAAGGGTTTTGTCACATAATCATCCGCACCCAGGGAGTATCCGTTCAGTTTATCCTCCTCCAGTACCCGGGCTGTAATGAAGATGACAGGTACATCGCTGTTTTTGCGGATCTCGCGGCACAGGGCGAATCCGTCCATCCCGGGCATCATCACATCCAGCAAAACCAGATGGTAGCTTTTTCTTTCCAATATTTCCAGAGCCTTTTCGCCGTCTCCGACAGTCTCTGCCTCCCAGCCCTTACTGATAAAATAATCCGCGGCAGCTTCTGCCAGTAAGCGGTCATCCTCCACGATCAATAGTTTCTGTTCCATATGCGTTCTCCATTAGCAGTCTGTTTGTCAACAGTCAAGGCAAATTGCTGTGTCTGTCTGTTATGCAGAAAAATGTCCGGACATATTTTCTGTATGATGATATTCTATCACCGGAATATATCTTTTTGGTATCCATGGAAAAAATTTTCAATTTTTTGTGCCGACGAAAAAACTGGAATGTCCGGGAAGAGTGTGATATAGTGGCAGAAGCAGGAGGCATGTGATGGAAAATCAAATACAGCGGCAGGAAGAGTCCAGGACTCGTATCCTGATCGTAGAGGATGACAGAGTTCTGGCCGGAGAACTGAAAGATTTCCTGGCCCGGTGGGGCTACGGGGTGGAGCCGGCAGAGGATTTTGAGGATCTGCTGGCGGAATTTTGCCGCGTTTCGCCCCGGCTGGTGCTCATGGATATCAATCTTCCCTATTACGACGGCTTTTACTGGTGCAGCCGGATACGGGAGATATCCAATGTGCCGATATTGTTTATCAGCAGCCGCAGCGATGACCGGGACAAGATCATGGCTATGGCCCAGGGCGGCGACGACTATGTGGAGAAGCCTTTCCAGCTGGAGCTTTTGAAAGCAAAAATTGAAGCGATTTTGCGGAGGGCTTATCAGTACCAGGTGACGGAGAGGATCCGGCTGCAAGACGGCATTTGTTTTGACAAAGAGGCGGGTGCGCTGTTTTTTCAGGGACAGGAAGCCGAGCTTACCCGGTCGGAGAGAAAAATTCTGTCCCGGTTGGTGGAGAGCCGTCCCCGGGTGGTTACCAGGGAGGAGCTGATGATGACGCTCTGGAGTACGGATGAATTTATCTCCGACGGTACCCTGACAACGACGGTCAGCCGTCTGCGGAGCAAACTCAAGGCTTTCTGCGGAGAGGAGTTGATTCGCACGAAGAAAGGGCAGGGGTATTTCATAGATGGATGAACGGGTGAGGCGTCTGCCCCGGGGATTTGGCCGATGCCTGAAAACGGCGGCGGCCTGTCTGTGTGTGGGTGCGGTCTATAATATATATTTTCTCTGGTTCTTACAGGCGGAGGACAGGGCGGATCTGGTGTACCTGGATTTTCTGCTGCTGGTATCCGGTGGAATCTGGCTGGCAGGTATTTACAGGAAGCTCAAAAGGCGGGAGAGGGAGATTGCCGAACTTTTGGAACGGGCCGGGGAGATCGGGGATGTCCTGGGGGAGTATGAGAACCGGGATGTTGCCCGGCATGATGTGGATCTGTGGAAAGGCAAGCTGGAAAAACAGTACGAGCAGTACTGCGACCTGATGGATTATATCACGAAATGGTGCCATGAGGTGAAGCTGCCTCTGTCGGCGGGTTTTCTGGCATGTGAGAGGATTTCGGATACGGATGTCCGGCAGACCATGCGTGAGCAGCTGGAGCGGATCAGCCAGCAGGTGAACGGCGCCCTGGTGGGGTGTAAGGCTCAGGGGAATTTGTATGACCTGAAAATCGGGAGACAAAATCTCCTGGACTGTGTGCGGGCTTCGATACGCAATAACCGTTTTTTCCTGATACAGAATCATTTCACCGTAGACATACAGGTGCCGGAGGACTGTATCGTCTATACGGACAAGCAGTGGCTGGTCTACGTGCTGGATCAGCTTGTGAGTAACGCTGTCAAATATGTGAGTACAGAGAGGGAGCCCCTGCTGCGGGTCACGGCAGAACAAATGGACGGGGAACTGCTGTTGCGTGTGGAGGATCATGGGGAGGGCATTCTCTCCCGGGATATCCGCCGGGTCTTTGACCGGGGCTACACGGGCAGCGGAAACCGGAGCGGGAAATATAAGTCCACCGGTATGGGGCTGTACCTGGCGGCGCGGATCGCGGAGAAACTGGAACATGCCATAGAGGTGGAGAGCGAATACGGCGTTTACACGCGATTTACGATCCGTTTCCATGATAATCGGGAATATTTCTTCGGGGAAGGCTTGTGAGAAGCCGGATCTTACAAGAACTGTAAGGTTCGGCCCTGTTTTGTAAGCCGTCTGTAAGGATTTTTTCTGTGATATCTCCTATAATAGCCCGTGTAAGGAGGTTAAGACAGATGAATGATAGTAAAGTATTGGAGATCCGAAATCTGACCAAGGACTACGGCAGCAAGGGCTTTTCCACCACGGTGCTGAAAGGGATCGACCTGTCCGTGTGCCGGGGAGATTTTATCGCGATCATGGGGCCCAGCGGATCAGGTAAGACTACGCTGCTCAACATCCTGTCCACCATTGGCAGGCCCACGATGGGTTCGGTGTGGCTGGACGGGAAGGATATCACGCAGATCCGCAACCGGGAGTTGTCGAAGCTGCGGCGGGATAAGATCGGGTTTGTTTTTCAGGATTATAACCTGCTGGACACCATGACGCTGCAGGATAATATTGCCCTGCCCCTGGCATTAAACGGGGTGCCCGGGAAGGAATGCATAGAGCGCAGCGAAGAACTGGCCGGGCAGTTCGGCCTGGCTGAGCATCTAAAAAAATATCCTTATCAGCTCTCCGGCGGCCAGAAGCAGAGAGGGGCGGCCTGCCGGGCCCTGGTCACAAAACCGGAGATTGTGTTTGCCGATGAGCCGACGGGAGCGCTGGACTCCCGCTCCAGCCGTGATCTGCTGGAATGTCTGAAAGGGGTCAACGACGGCGGCCGGGCCACAATTCTGATGGTGACCCACGATGCCTACAGTGCGTCCTACGCGAAGGACGTCTATATCCTGAATGACGGCCTTATCCAGTGCCGCATCAGCCGGGGGAAGGACAGGAAGGAATTTTACGACCGGATCATTGAAATGCAGGCGTCTCTGGGAGGTGATTTCTCATGAGTATGACCAGGCTGGCTCTGCAGAATTTTAAAACCAGTGCGAGAAATTATCTCTCGCTGGTTGTTTCCCTGGCTTTTACCATACTGATTTTTTTCAATTTCCAATGCGTTATAGATTCGGACGCTTTTGATGTGCTGGGGGAGAAAAACCGGCGGAATATGGATATTTCCATACAGGTGATCACGGTTGTGCTGATCTGCTTTATGATCTTTTTCATATGGTATGCCACCAATGTGTTTCTGACGCGCCGCAAACGGGAGATCGGTATCTACGTATTTATGGGGCTGACGAATCAGAAGATCGGGCAGCTCTATATGGTTGAGACGTCCCTGATCGGACTGTCCTCCCTGGTCCTGGGCCTGGGGGTGGGGATGCTGACCAGTCAGTTGTTTCAGATGGTGCTGGTGCGGCTCTCGGATATAGCGGTGGAGATCCGTTTCCGCCTGAGCCTGGGGCCGGTCTGGCGGGTGGCGGCGATGTATCTGCCCATTTATTTGATCTTCGTGGTCAAGGGTTATGCAAATATCGTGCGCAGCAGCGTACTGGAGCTGGTATCCGCCAGCCGGAAAAATGAGTTTGTCCGCCAGTCGACAGGGCTTTTGGCCGTCAAGGCCGTGCTGGGGGTGGGAACCCTGTCGGCAGGCTACTATCTGGCTCTCAAAGACGGCGGTATGGAAGTGATGAACAACGTGCTGGCGGCGGTGGTGCTGGTGATCATCGGCGTGTATCTGCTGTTCGGTGGCATGATTCCTCTGTTGGTTCAGGGGATGGCCGGGCGGAAACGCTTTCTCTATAAAAAGGAGCGGACGCTGTGGGTCAATAATATTATTTTCCGTATGAAAAGGAATTACCGCACCTATGCCATGGTAGCGGTGCTGATGCTCTGCTCGGTGACGGCCCTGGCCATGGGATTTGCCATGAAAAACCGTTATACGGAAATGGAACATTTCCGCGGCACCTGGCAATACCAGGTGATGGGTATTCAGGATGGCCTGGACAAAGAGCTGCGCGGGATCATAAAGGAGGACAATGAGATCGCCTGCAGCGGAGAGATTCCTCTGTTGCTGTTTCAGGAGGATGTGGTAGAGTCCATGTATGAGCACAGAGGTTACGGAGCCCTGTCCTGGTCGGCAGTCCGCGGACTGGCCAGGGAGGCGGGCCTTGAGTTTTCGGTTCCGGAGCCTGGGGATGATGAGGTCGTGAATGTGACCCAGCTTTATCTCATGAGCCTGATCACAAATAAATCGGACATTACCGTTACCATTGACGGCAGGCCCTATCGCCAGGTACAGGAGACGTCCGTGCCCTATCTGGGGATTTTCCAGGAACATATCAGTTTCTACATGGTGAATGACCGCATTTATGAGAAGATGCGTCCTCTGGGGGCGGAAGTATACCTGTACAACTACCGGATCGCGGATCCGGAGAATTTTGCCGCCGGCAGAGATAAACTGAAAGGCCTGCATGACAGGCAGCCGGAACGGTACCAGGGGTGTACCTTTGCCGATCCCACAGCCAGCGACGCGGCGTGGATCAAAGTGCTGTATTCCATCTGCATTTTCATGTTCATGGTGTTTGTGCTTGCCAGCGGCAGTATACTGTTTATGCGGATATACAATGATGCCTTTGAGGATCGTGCCCGCTATACGGGATTGTATAAGATCGGTGTGGAGCGCCGGGTACTGGGGCGGGCCGTGGCCCATGAGCTGTTGTTTACCTATGCGGGGCCGTTTCTGGTGATGACGGTGTCTTCGTGGTTCTCGGTTCACGCGCTGGGGAAAGTGATGAGTACGGATCTGCTGGCGGTCAACATTGTCAGTGTGCTGGTGATCCTGGTATTTTATACGGGATGCTATTTTTTCTCGCTGCCGTTTTACCGGAGGAATGCGGGGATAGATTAGACAAAATGTCGGGTAAGCGGTGGTAGATACCCGGACAGGGGAGGTATGATAATGAGAAAGGGGGTTAATATATGAGCTGAATGGGGGCAGCAAGAAGATGTGTATCGCCGGGTCTTAAGTGGCCCGGCGATTGTCTCTCCCATGTATATAGCAATTGTAGATTTTAGGCGGTATATGGTTTACAGCGATACCTTTTTTTCCAATAGTACAGAACAGGCAAAGGTGGCCAGGATCATAAGTACTATATAGTACAGACAGGAAGGTGCAATACCGATCCAGAGCTGCTGCCAGGTGGCCGGATTTGGATAGAGGTCGGGTATCAGATGATTGTCGATCCAGGTTGCTGCCAGGAAAAGGGCCAGGAACAGGATACAGCTGATCAATCCCTTGAGACGGGAGTTCTGCAGGAAAGTGGCGCTCAAGGTGATGGCCAGGTAGGTCAGCGCTACAATCATGAAAAATGTCACGATCATGGCGATCAGCATGGCCAGCAGAGAAAATCCCAGCTCAGGAAGGTCGATGCCCAGCCCATTGGCAAATCCGGCCAGCAGGTCGCCGGTCATTTCCGCATCGGGGAAAAAGGCTATGAGGAGCCGTATATCCAGCCAGCCAAACAGGACGTAGACGAGCAGGGAGGTCAGGCCCACCAGGAGGATCATCAGCATCTTGGCGGAGATGATGGCCAGGGGAGTGTTCGGTGTCATAAAGATCAGGTAGCTGCTCTTGGAATTCAACTCTTTGGAGTAATTCATGATGGCCAGTACCAGAAAGAATAAGTAGCTGAAGGTGGCGAAAAGCACGAGGAAAGCAGCGGAACCACCGGCCAGGTCGTCTTTGTGCAGAGCCAGGCCGATGATGTAGGCCAGCTCAAGGATTGCAAAGCATGCCGCTGCAATCAGCAGGGTGGTGCGGGTTTTGCGCAGTTCATATTTTGTTAGTTTAAACATAACAGGTCTCCTTATATAAAGTAATGTAGATAAATTTGAGTTATTGCGGTAGGTTTTCCTGCTGGGAACCATAAATGGTTTTATACAGTTCTACGATGGATTGATGATGGGTTTCCCGCAGCTCCTCCGCGTCGCCCGCCAGCTCCACGCGGCCGTTTTTGATGAAGATGGCATGGTCGATGATCTTTTCCAGCTCTTCCACCAGATGGCTGGAGAGGACGAAGATCTTCTCGGGAGAGAAATTCTCGATGATCGTATCGATGATGGCTTCCCGGGCCAGCAGGTCGATACCGTTTAACGGCTCATCCAGCATGATCAGGCTGGCATTCCGGGACAGGTTCAGTGCTATCTTGAGCTTTGCCATCATGCCGGAAGACATTTTTGTGATCTTCTGAAAGGGGTCGAGTTCCATGCGTTTCAAAAGAAACAGGTATTTATCCTCGTCAAAGTCCGGAAAGAAATCTTTATAGTAATTTCCCGCGTCCCGTCCGGTCATATAGCTGTAAAAATAAGGCTCTGTGGGCATGTAGGCGATCTGAGCTTTGGAATTTACGCCGATGGGTTCGCCCCGCCAGGTCAGATCTCCCGAGGTGGGCTTGACCAGGCCGGCCACCATTTTCATGAAAGTGGTCTTGCCACTGCCGTTGGGCCCCAGGAGGGCGTAGATGCGGCCCGGTTCAAGGGTCAGGGTCAAATCGTTGACCGCGGTGGTGGTAATATATTTTTTGACTATGTGATTACAGTTCAGCATGAGTAGCTCCTTTCTACGATCTCGATGACGTCTTCTTTTTTTACTCCCAGGCTCTTTAGCTCTTCTACAAGCTCCCGGATCAGGCTCTCAGCCATCTCGCTTTTAAATTCCATGATAATATCCTCCTGCTCTGTGACGAAAGTGCCGATGCCCCGGCGTATAAAGGTGATCCCGTCCTGCTCCAGCTGGTTGTATACCCGCACGGCGGTGTTGGGATTGATCTTGTACTGTGCTGCCAGATCTCTTGTGGAGGGGAGTCTGGTTCCGGGGGGAAGTTTTCCGGTGACGATTTGTTTTTTGATATCCGTGACTACCTGCAGGTACAGGGGATTGTTGGCTTTGAAATCCATGTTCCTATCCTCCTTTCTCTATTGCATCACCGCTGTATTAGTGAACTAGATACATAGTACACTAGAGCAATGGATATGTCAAGCGGAAAATTTAAGTTAAGCGAATAAATTTTTCTATACTGTTTTGGAGTATGGAAAAAAATTCAAGGACGAGCTTGAATTACGGGTTTTTTTCCGGTAAACTGGTAAAGTCATATTATACAGAAAGAGGTGTATGATTATGGAAAAAAATATTCCTTATAAGATTTATCTTGAAGAACAGGAAATGCCGAAGCAGTGGTACAATGTGCGTGCGGATATGAAAAAGAAGCCCCGGCCGCTTCTGAATCCCGGCACACTGCAGCCGGTGACGCTGGAGGAGCTGTCGGGCATTTTCTGTGAAGAGCTGGCTAAGCAGGAGCTGGATGATACGACGCCTTATTTCGACATTCCCGATGAGATACGGAATTTTTATAAGATGTACCGTCCGTCTCCGCTGGTACGGGCCTATTGCCTGGAGGAGAAATTGCAGACACCGGCCCATATTTACTACAAATTTGAGGGAAATAATACGTCCGGCAGCCACAAGCTCAATTCTGCCATCGCCCAGGCTTACTATGCCAAGAAGCAGGGATTGAAAGGCGTGACTACGGAAACCGGCGCGGGACAGTGGGGAACGGCTCTTTCCATGGCCTGTTCTTACCTGGATCTGGACTGCCAGGTGTATATGGTAAAATGCTCCTATGAGCAGAAACCTTTCCGCCGTGAGGTGATGCGTACCTATGGCGCCCAGGTGACACCCTCCCCCTCCATGAATACGGAGGTGGGGCGTAAGATTAATGCGGAATTCCCGGGAACCACGGGCAGTCTGGGCTGCGCGATCTCCGAGGCGGTGGAAGCGGCCACGACTCAGCAGGGTTATCGCTACGTACTGGGCTCGGTATTGGCCCAGGTGCTGCTGCATCAGTCCGTGATCGGCCTGGAGGCAAAAGCGGCTCTGGACAAATACGGTGTCAAGGCGGATATGATCATCGGCTGCGCGGGCGGCGGTTCCAATCTGGGAGGTCTGATTTCTCCCTTTGCGGGACAGATGCTGCGCGGTGAGGCGGACTATGAGATCATCGCCGTGGAACCGGCCTCCTGCCCGAGCCTGACCAGAGGAACCTATGCCTATGATTTCTGTGATACGGGAAAAGTCTGCCCATTGGCGAAGATGTACACGCTGGGCAGCGGTTTTATTCCTTCCGCCAATCACGCCGGAGGCCTGCGCTACCACGGTATGAGTTCTACGGTATCAGAGCTGTATGACCAGGGGCTCATAAAAGCCAGGAGTGTAGAGCAGACAGAAGTATTCAAGGCGGCTCAGTATTTTGCCCGCGTGGAGGGTATCCTGCCCGCACCGGAGAGCAGCCATGCCATCAAAGTGGCCATCGACGAGGCAGAGAAATGTAAGGAGACCGGTGAGACCAAAAATATCGTATTTGGCCTGACCGGAACCGGGTATTTCGATATGGTGGCTTATCAGAGATACAATGACGGTGAGATGAGTGACTACATCCCCACCGATGAGGAGCTGGCGGCATCCTTTGCCCAGCTTCCTAAAGTGGAGTAGTATAATAAGGGTGATTATTCAGCAACACTGAAATTCACCTCACCTGTCCGTTTCCGTAGATCACATACTTTTGGCTGGTCAATGCCTCCAGGCCCATGGGACCGCGGGCGTGGAGCTTCTGGGTAGAGATGCCGATTTCCGCGCCGAAACCGAAGACAAAGCCGTCGGTGAAGCGGGTGGAGGCATTGACATACACCGCCGCGGCATCCACTTCATCCAGGAAACGCTGGGCATTGGTGTAACTTTCCGTGACGATACATTCCGAGTGGCCGGTATTGTATTTGTTGATGTGGGCGATGGCTTCGTCCAGATCATCCACCACTTTGACGGACATCTCATAATCCAGATATTCCCGTGCATAATCCTCTTCGGTGGCAGCCGGGATATCGCTGCCCAGGATCTCGCGGGTGCGCGGGCAGCCGTGCAGCTTCACATGGTCGGGAGCCAGGGCTTTGGCGGCCAGGGGCAGAAAATCCTCTGCAATATCCCGGTGAACCAACAGGCTTTCCGCTGCGTTGCAGACGGAGATGCGCTGGCATTTGGCATTGGCCAGAATGCGGGCAGCCATGGCAAGGTCGGCGGAAGCGTCCACGTAGACATGACAGTTGCCGGTGCCGGTCTCGATCACGGGGACGGTAGCATTTCTGACCACGGCCTGGATCAGTCCGGCTCCGCCCCGGGGGATCAGTACATCCAGGAAACCGTTGAGGCGCATCATGGCATTTGCGGTTTCCCGGTCGGTATCCTCCACCAGATTGATGGCGTCTTCGGGCAGCCCTTCCCCGGCCAGGGCCCCGCGCATCAGTCCGGTCAGGCACATGGAGGAGTGGAAGGCTTCTTTACCGCCGCGCAGGATACAGGCGGATCCGGCTTTAAAGCAAAGGGCCGCGGCGTCCACGGTCACATTGGGACGGGCTTCGTATATTATGCCGATGACGCCCATGGGGACCCGCTTCAGCCCGATTTTCAGGCCGTTAGGGCGTGTCTTCTGCCATAGCAGCTCGCCCACCGGGTCGGGCAGGGCGGCCACCTGGCGGCAGCCCTCGGCGATATCGGCAATGCGCGCTTCCGTCAGAGTCAGCCGGTCGATCAGGCCTTCGTTCAGTCCGTTTGCACGGCCGTTTTCTATATCTGCGGTATTGGCGGACAGAATTTCCGCGGTATTATTTTCAAGGGCGGCCGCGATGGCTTCCAGACCGCGGTTTTTGTCATTGGTGCCCAGTCGGGCGACGGCGGCTTTTGCTGCCTTTGCGTCCCGGGCGATCGTCATCAGATCTCGCATGATTCATTCTCCTTGTGTGTTTTATACGTTGTCATACTGCTTTTTGCGAAAGGCCCAAAGGCTTGTGAGCTTTTTCGCGGGCGTTTAAACAGGGTGCCCACCGGTTTGCCGTCCACAATATCGTAGAGGATCTCTGCCTGCCCTTTGGTGATCAGCATGGATATTCCCGCATCCATACACAGCTGGGCGGCAGAAAGTTTTGTGGTCATGCCGCCGGTACCGTTGGCGGAACCAGGCCCGCCCGCCGCGGCCCACAGGGTAGCATCGATCTCCTCCACACGGTCAATTAAATGGGCGTGGGGATCTTTACGTGGGTTGGAATCGTACAGGCCGTCGATATCCGTGAAGATCACCAGCAGGTCAGCTGCGCATACCTGGGCGACAACGGCAGAAAGGGTATCGTTATCGCCGAAAGTTTCCATATATTCCAGCTCGGCCGTTGCCACCGTATCGTTTTCGTTCACGATGGGGACGACGCCGGTATCCAGCAGGATATCGAAGGTGCCGTGGATGTTGGCCCGCTGTTCTTCGTTGGTGGTATTATCGCGGGTCAGCAAAATCTGTGCCGATTTGACTCCATATTCCAGAAAAATCTTATCATATATATGCATCAGCTCGCACTGTCCGACAGCGGCGGCGGCCTGTTTGTGGCGGATGTCTTTAGGCCGTTCGGTCCATCCCAGCTTGGCTACGCCCACACCCACGGATCCCGAGGATACCAGCACCATCTGATAGCCTCGGTTCTGCAGGTCGGCGATGACACGTACCAGCCGCTCAATGCCGCCGATATTCAATTTTCCGTTGGGATAAGTCAGGCATGAGGTTCCCACCTTGACGATGATGCGCCGCATCGTATGTTCTTTTGACATGGTCGTTCGCTCCGTTTCTCTCTGTCCCGAAAGATTTGTAATTTCCAGGGTAACTGTTCAGGATAAAATAATAGCATATGTGTCCTGACGGAACAAGAGGAACATGAGTTTAGGCAGGATAAACTTTTTTCGTGTAAGAAAATTTTTAATATTGGCTTTTAATCTCGTTTGCCATAGGTTTTGACGGCGGTCAGCGTTCCGTTCCCGTCAGCATTTGGCGTGCCGAAATCCCGGACCGTGTAGATAGCGACGGTTCCCTCATCTCCGTTGTACATCCGCACATCCCCCTTGAACTCTCCGCCGTTTAAACTTTTTCCGTTGGAGGTCAGGACGTCCAGAAAGTAACGGACTTTTTTGCCTTTGTAATACCACTGTTCGGAATCGGCATCGTAGGTGACGCCAAAAGCCTTATATTCGGCGGCGATTTTTTCCATTTCCCGGGCATCCACCGGATCGCCTGCCACAGCTTCACCGGTGGGAGGATTTTTGATAGCCTTGATATCCCGTTCATTAAATTCTTTTTCGGAAAATTCTTCCAGTCCGGTCAGCCTGCCGCCGGGGTCAAAAGAACCGTCATCCCGCCGCGTGATGTTGTTCAGATCCCGAACGGCGTAGACGTCTACAGTGCCTTTTTCGTTAAAAAATTCTATACCGGTTTTCCCGTCATCGCCCGTCGGATAGTAGTCTTCAAACCATCGTACCAGTTTTTTGTTGTACCGGAGTTCGTTTTTATCGGCATCATAGGTCATGCCGAAAGGCTCGTAGAGTTTGCAGCGTTTTTCAAAGGCTGTTCTGTCGGTGCCGGCCGTCTCCGTGGTTTCACAGGCATTCTTTTGTGCCGGCTCTGCAGCGTCGTCAATTGTCTCTGCTGCTTCACAGAAATCAATTTGTGTTTCGGTTACCGCATTGTCTGTTGTTTCTACGGCTTCGCAGAAATCATTTTGTGTCCCGATCGCTGCATCGTCTGTCGTCTCTACAGCTTCGCAGACGTCATTCTGTACGGCAACGGACACGGAGCCGGGCCCTGGCGCTTCTGTAAACTGTATGATACGGCCGTCCCGGGCCACAGTCATGGCCATCGCATTTTGTCCGGCCAGACAGCCCGCACACAGCAGGGCGGAGAGTGTGAATAGGGTACATGTTTTGTTTTTCATGGAAGTCACCTGTCCTTTCTTTATGGTGGATTCATTCTATCAGGTGATCTTGTGGTTGCTGTGGGATGTCTGTGTGATTTCTGTGTGGTTTTGCAACAGTTCGGCCCAGGACTTTGCATTGGCTGCAAAGTCCGTAAGAACGC
>DPJQ01000163.1:21050-23448 GCA_003542935.1 Lachnospiraceae bacterium
GAGTGAAACGCAGACACTTCCAATGGGCTGGATTCAGTAACAGTTCTGCCGGAGGCTGAACTGTTACATGTTTTTTGCCAGATGCGCTCCGGGGACGCAGCCGTCAGAGAGTAAAGGAAAACTGTACGCCCTCATCCGTATTGTGAACAGTACAGTGGCTCCCGTGCAGTCCCAGGATTTTCTGTACGATATACAGTCCCAGCCCGCTGCCGCCGGTCTTCCGGTTTCTCGACGGGTCCATGCGGAAAAACGCCTCAAACAGCCTGGGGAGGCGGTCCTCGGGAATACAGACACCGGTATTTTCAATGGAAAAGGTACAGGAACCGGGAACCGGACAAAGAGAGATACGGACTTTAGCTCTGTCCGGAGAATATTTGACCGCATTGCCGATCAGGTTGGAGAATACCTTTTCCATCAGAATTTTGTTCCCGTCAATATAGGCTGCGGCAGGCATTTCACAGAAGATCCGCAGCTTCTTCCGGGCGATCCAGTCTTCGGTCTCTTCCAGGTAATCCCGGATGACCGCCACGCAGTCAAAGTGGTCGGTCTGAAAATGCGCATCGGACGTTTCCAGGCGGGAAACCGTCAGCAGCTCCTGTACCATGGTTTCCAGGGTTCCGGTGATTTCCAGGGCCCGCGCCAGATATTTTTCATGGTCTTTATAAACACCGATGCCCAGCAGCATACCTTCCAGCTGCCCCTTGACGATGGTGACGGGGGTTTTTAATTCATGGGATACGGCGGAAAAAAAATCCAGCCGGGCCTGCTCCAGGACTTTCTCGTGCTCGATGTCCTCGGCCAGCTTTTTATTGGCATTTTGCAGGCCGGATATGGTGGCGGCCAGCTTTTCGGACAGGGTGTGCAGGCTTTTTTCCAGGACGCCCAGCTCGTCGGAGCGTGTTTCTGTAGAGCTCCATTCCCATTGCAGATCGGACATTTTCTGCGCCATACGGCTGATCCTTGTGATCGGCCGGGTGATCATACGGGCGTACAGCAGGGCCAGGAAAAGGGCGGCGAGGAGGATCAGGACAGACAGGAGGGGCAGGATCTGCCGGATGGTCTGCCGGAGCTGGGCGATCTGTCCGGCGGCTCCGGCTATATACAGCATGTAAACGGATTTGTCATCGGCAAAAGAGAAGTAATAGCTGTTTGACACGATGGGTACATCCGGATCCGTATATACCGCGCTGTTTTCATCGGCAATGGCGGCTACATCACAGGAAATCTCTGTACTTTCGGATGTTGTAGCCCCGTTGTAGAAAGCACTTGTATGATCAGACGGCGGCTCCCCGTTATAGGAAACATCAGCGTTTCCGGAGGGCAGCGGTACGGGTGCGCCGTCGCTGCCGTAAAGCTCCACATAGCTGATATCCATATTCTGGAGAAACTGGTCAAACAGGCCGCCGCTGTCTCTGAAAGGCACCTGCTCCAGTTTTGCAATGAGCTCCCTGGCCTGAATATCCAGAGAGTCGCTCAGCCTGTTGGAATAGGTACGCGGCATCAGCCATGCCAAGAGGCCATAGGTCAGGGCACTGGCAAAAAACAGCATGGCGGAAGTAGTGAAAAAAATTTTTAAAAATAAACTTGCTCTAATTTTCTTTATCAACTCTGTAGCCCACCCCTCTGACGGTCTGAATGAAGTCTATGCCCGGTTTTTTCCGGAGATTTTTGATATGGGTATCCACCACGCGCTCGTCGCCGTAAAAATCGTACCGCCACAGCCTGTCCAGCAGATTCTGGCGGGTCAGGACCCGGCCCTGATGGGTCAGAAGCTCCTGAAGGATCTCAAATTCCCTTCGGGTCAGCGTGAGGGGCTGCCCGTCCGTTACAGCGGAATAATTGTCCGGATCCAGGATCAGATTTTTGTAGGCTATGGTTTGGTGAACCCTGCGGCCGGGAACGCTGCTGCGCCGGAGTACCGCCGCGATCTTGCGCACCAGGACAGGCATGGAAAAGGGCTTGGTGATGTAATCGTCCACATGAAGATCCAGCCCGCGGATCTGTTCCGCTTCGCCGTTTAATGCCGTCAGCATGATGATGGGGATCTGTGATTGCCGGCGTATCAGTTCGCAGACTCCGAACCCGTCGATCCTGGGGAGCAGTACATCCAGCAGGATCAGATCAAAGGTGCGGGCCGAAAAAAGGGACAGGGCCTCCACACCGTCGTCGGCCAGGGTAGTCTCATAACCGGCCTCCTGTAAAAAGTTTTGTAACAGCTCCTGGATATCCGGATCATCTTCAACGATCAAAATTTTTTGCATAGTGTTACCTCCAAAAACAGTATAGCAGGGAAATATGTGTTTCCTGTGTAGTGAGAGGAATTTTTTCACTGGCCATTGCGCGGTTGATTTGATACAATAGAGTAACTGTTCAACACAGGTCGAAGCACTTCCCACGG
>DPJQ01000236.1 GCA_003542935.1 Lachnospiraceae bacterium
GGCCATCTTGCCGCTGCCCGGGCCCGGGGCCGTGACGACGACCAGGGGACGTTCGGTCTCGATGTACTCGTTTTTTCCGTAACCGTCGTCACTTACGATGCGGGATACGTCGCTGGGATAGCCTTGAATCTTGTAATGGCAGTAGGAGCGCAGCCCCAGGTCGCCAAGGCGTGTCCTAAACTGTTCCGCGGCGGCCTGTCCGGCATATTTGGTGATACAGACGCTGCCTACATACAGGCCGATCTCCTGGAAAGCGTCGATCAGCCGCAGTACGTCCATATCGTAGGTGATGCCCAGGTCCCCCCGGATCTTGTTGCTCTCGATGTCCTCCGCGCTGATGACCACCACGATCTCCGCCTGGTCTTTGAGCTGCAGGAGCATCTGCAGCTTGGAATCCGGCATAAAGCCCGGCAGCACCCGGGAAGCATGGTAATCGTCGAAAAGTTTTCCACCGAATTCCAGATACAGTTTGTTGTCGAAATGGGCGATCCTCTCCCGGATATGTTCGGACTGCATTTTCAGATATTTGGCATTGTCAACGCCTGTTTTCATGTTGTTCCTCCCTCTGTGTTTTATGCGTTGCAGTTTCCCCGTTCTTCGGGGGTGTCAGCGATGTGAATATATCACGGATCGTATGGCCCAGCTGGTCTGCACAGAGCCGCGCCATGTCCTCAACGCTGTCTTTCATGCCGCCGCGGAGCCAGTCGGCCAGAATATTGATAAAGGCTCCCTCCAGGGCCAGCAGCCGGTAATGGGCGGCCGGGGTATCGGCGGGGATCCATTTTTCCAGTACAGAGCCGGTGCCCACCAGGGAATCCCTGGGCATATGGGCCTGCAGCAGCAGGCGAAAAGGCTCTGCATTAGTTTTCACCTTTGAAAAACAATTATAGAACCAGCCATAAGAGTCGTAGCGGCCGCATTCGTCCAGAAACGAGACGGCCACATCATGGACGATGGAATTGCTGATTTCGGCCAGAATATCCTCTTTGCAGGTGTAATTGCGGTAAAAGGCTGTCCGGGATACGCCGGAGCGGCGGGCCAGCTCGGATATGTGGATCTGCTCAAAGGGCTTTTCGTTCATCAGATAGATGAGCGCCGTCTGCAGACATTCCCGGGTCAGGCGGTTGGATTCCTGGTTTGACAGCCGCAGATTTTCGTTCCGTTTGGATTCGGCTTGATTTTTCATGAATTTCACCTGTTTTTCGGTGTTACATTTTTCGTGGTTTTGTTTAGGCGAAGAGGCAGAGAGTTGACTTTCCGGCCCTGATGATGTTACAGTTGTACACGCTGTATAAGTTACTGTAGCATGTTCAGGGGGATTTGTCAAAGGAGGAGTGAGATTATGGAAATGATCGGTGTGTGCACGGACAGTCACAGCAGTATCACAAGGGATGAGGCGAAGCGCCTGGGTGTTCGGGTGCTGCCGATGCCCTTTTATATAGGAGAAAACTGTTATCTGGAAGATGTCAGTATATCCCGGGCGGAGTTCCTTGAGAAGCTGGCCGGGGGAGCGGATGTGTCCACTTCTCAGCCCTCCCCGGCTGCGGTGATGGAGTTCTGGGACGAGGCACTCGCGGAGTTTGAGCAGATCGTTTACATTCCGATCAGCAGCGGCCTCAGCGGCTCCTGTGCGGCGGCCCAGGTCCTGGCGCTGGAGGACAAATATGACGGAAGGGTGTTTGTGGTGGACAACGGCCGGGTATCCGCACCCCAGCACCGGGCCGTCCTGGATGCCCTGGAGCTCGTATCGGAGGGATATACTGCGGCAGAGATCAAAGAGATCCTGGAGGCGTCCCGGGCCGAGATGGCTGTTTATATCGGTGTGGAGACGCTTACATATCTGAAAAAGGGCGGGCGCATCAGTCCGGCCGCGGCGGCTCTCGGTACGGTGCTGAATATCAAGCCGGTATTGAAACTGGATGTGGGAACGTTGGACACATTCCAGAAATGCAGAGGTTTCGGGAAGGCAAAAAAAGTCATGTTGGAGGCGGTGCATCAAGATCTGGAGACCCGCTGGAAAGAGTATCATGAGCGGGGGGAGGCCTATCTGCTGGCGGCCTCCAGCGCGTCGCCGGAGGCCACGGAGGAGTGGGTGCGGGAAATCCGCGAAGAGTTTCCGGATATGGAGGTGCTCTGTGACGAGCTGTCCCTGGGTGTGTCCTGCCATATCGGGCCCGGGGGACTGGGCATCGCCTGTTCCTGCCGGCCGAAACGGCCGTGAGGTATTATGATTCTGAAGCCTTCGGGAACGGCCACAGGATTTGGGTATTCCGGTATTTTCAGAAACAGCCGTGTTTTTTACTCCAACATTTGCAGAAAATGCCGCAGGGAGGGACTCTGGTTGTCTTTCCGCCAGACAGCCAGGATCTCCTCCACCTCATCTTCTCCCACCAGGGGAACAAAGACCAGATTGTCCACTTCGGAGAGACGGCGGATGCAGGATACCGGCAGGACGGAGATTCCCTCCTCGGCGGACACCATCATGAGGATACTCTCTACGTCGCTGGAGCGCAGCAGAATATTCGGGTAATAACCGGCTTTCTGGTACAGCCGGATGAAATATTCGTCGGCCAGGGAATCTCCGGTACTGGAGGGCGACATAAACAGGTTGATCTCGTTTTTCAGGTCTGCGCGGGTCAGACCGGTGCTGTGGGCCAGGGGATGGGAGGCGTACATGGCCACCACCAGACGAACCCTCTCCTGCAGACGGTATTCTACAGACTCATCGTTGCACACATTCGTGCTGTCCCAGGTGAAAATAATATCATACTCCCCGGAAACCAGCTCCGCCGCCAGGATATCCGTATTGCAGCGGTGGCAGGTGATCAGGATGTTGGGGAAATTCTGGTGGAATCGGCGCAGTTTCACCGTCAGGTCACTGTGCTCATAACCGTTGGTGTAGCCGATGCGCAGCGTGCCGGTGATGCCGGTGGAGGCTTCCCGGGTCCGCTGCACGGCGGTGTCCATCTGCATCAGGATACGCCGGACTTCCTTGAGAAATACCTGTCCCATGGGTGTCACCGATATGGGCCGGGTCTTCCGGTCGATCAATTGTGCTCCGACGGTCTCCTCCAGTTTCCGAATCTGCTGGGTCACGGCGGTCTGGGTCAGGAAATACTGCTCCGCCGCCTTGGAAAAACTGCGGTAATCCGCCACCGCCACAAAATATTTCAGTTGATTGATGTTCATTTCTCTGTTTCCTGTCTGATTTTGCTATAGTATAAGTTTTTCTTATTTTATTATAAAAAAGCTTCGTTTGCAATCCCATGATTTTTCCGCTACACTTTTTTCTAGCGTGATCACAGCATAAGCAATTTAAATGAAAAGAGGGTTTGGGCCGTATGGAAAAAAGTTTATTTATTCCTCTTCGGGAGGAAGGGCTGACGACAATGAAGATCCGTTATGATTTTAAGACGGGTCTGGTAAAACTGTTCGCGGCGAAGGAATGGGAAGAAGATTTTGATTTTTCAAAATACAATCATGAGTGGTGGATTGACGGGATCTACACGGAGGATGCCCGGTACCTGAATACGAAAGAGACCTGGGCGCTTTTTGAGAAATACGGGCAGAAAGAGTATCTGGATGAAGTGATTGATCTGCTGCGGGCCGGAAGACATTTCGGGATCGATATCTATTATTACAAAAAGTATGATATCCGCTACATGATGAACGAGCACAGCCGGAAGCTGGGGCTGCTGAACAAGAGTCATTCCATCATGGCCGGAGGTATCCGCCGCCACTCCTACGAGGAGAAGGAACTGGACGTCATCATCGACGGCCTGAACCTGGGGCGGGGTATGAGCTTTAAGAATATTGCCGGACATCTGCCCTTCGGCGGCTGCAAAGCCACCGTCACCATGGCTCCCCTGGATATGGAGAATATGGAGATCATGGGATTTCTGGCTTTTGCCCTGGACAGCTGCCGCGATATGACGGGACCCGATATGAATTTCCCGGTGGAAATGTCCGACGTGATGATCGAGGAGGGCTATTCCATGCAGTACACCGGCGGGGTGAAAGCGAAGACAGGGCCGACAGGTACGCCCACGGCTTACGGCGTCTATCTAGCCCTTTTGGAGGCAGTGAATTTCAAGGAGGGAAAACGCAGCGTCAAGGGAAAGACGGCGGCCCTGATGGGCCTCGGCGCTGTGGGCTGGTATATGGGAGAGCATCTGCTGGAGGGCGGCGTATCCCGGCTGGTGGTGGCGGATATTGATCCGGATACGGTGCGGCGGTTCATCGACGAACATCCCGGCCATGAGATCACGAGCTGCCCGGTTTCCGAGATTTTGTCTCAGAAGGTGGATATCTTAAGCCCCTGTGCCATCGGCGGGATTTTTGATGAGGAGAGTATTGCGGCGCTGAACTGTAAATATATCTTCGGTTCTTCCAATAACGGCCTCAAAGCGTCCTCCCAGGAGGAGGAGATCCGCCTGGCGAAGCTGATCGCCGACAGGGGTATCCTCTACCAGGTGGAGTGGTGGCACAATACGGCGGGAGTGATCTGCGGCGCGGAGGAGTATCTCTACGACGGGGATGCGGAGTCCCTGCGCAAAAAGGTGGAGGAGATCATGCCGGCCAATACGATTCTGTCGCTGAACGGTGCGAAGGAGAAGGGCATCACGCCTACGGAGTTTGTGTACCGGTACTGTGAGGATCTCCTGTATAAATAAGTGATGAAATAGAAAATGGATTGTAACTGTGAAGGTACTGAACAGTTACAATGGATTATAAGAAAGAGAGGGCTCTTTTTGTGGAACAAAAGAGAGGTTTCGCGTCCCGCGTGGGATTCATTTTCAGCATGGCGGCCTTCTGTGTGGGCATCGGGAATCTGTGGAAATTCCCTTACATGGTGGGCAACAACGGCGGCGGCGCGTTTTTATTGATCTACCTGATCCTGGTGGTGCTGGTGGGTATCCCCGGATTTATCATCGAGGTAACGCTGGGGCGTTCCTCCCAGCTCTCGCCGGTGCGGGCCATGGCGAAACTGGAGGGAAAGAAGAAAACGCCCTGGAGCGTGATCGGATGGCTCGGCGTGATCGCCATATTTATCATCGTCAGCTATGCCACTATGATCGTGGGCGGCTGGACCGGGGGATATATCTGGAAAATTGCGACAGGTGCCATGAAAGGGCTGTCCGCTGAAGAGATCGGCGCCACCTTCGGCAGCTTTTCCGGCAGTCCGGTGTCCCTGATCTTTGCTGCCATAGAGGCGCTGCTTCTGTGGCTGTGCCTGAATTCCGGGATAAAAAAGGGTGTGGAGAAAGTCTGCTCTTTCCTGCTTCCGGCGCTGCTGGCAATCATGATCGTGCTGTCCGTCTATTCCAATACGCTGCCCGGGGCCTTTGAGGGGCTGAAATGGTACCTGATCCCCGACTTTTCCAAAGTAACGCTGTCCAGCGTGGCCGCCGCGGCCTGCCAGGTATTCTTTTCCATCGGTATCGGTATGTGCTGTACCTTTGTGTACGGCAGCTACAGTATGCAGTCGAAGGACATGCCCCAGTCGCTGACTCTGACGGCGCTTTTAGATACTCTGGTGGCGGTCCTTGCCGGTATTCTGGTGGTACCTGCGCTGTTTGCTTTCGGCATCGAGCCCACATCGGGACCGTCGCTGATCTTTATTACTCTGCCGCAGCTGTTTAACAGTATGGGCAGTTTCGGTACGGTGTTCGGTCTTTTATATATGGTCTGCGTGTTTTTTGCGGGTTTTACCTCCATTCTGGGCGGCTCGGAGGCTTTGGTGGCGGTGATCTGTGACGGGAATTCCCGGTGGAGCCGCCGCAGGGCAGCCACCCTCGTGGTAGTGGGCCAGTTTATCTTCGGCATTGTCTTCACCATGTCTTTCGGCACGGGAGCTATATCGAAGATCAGCATTCTGGGCCTGGGGCTTTTCGATTTCGCCGATTTCATTGCCAGCCTGTGCATGTGCCTGGGCACGATCTTCATGCTGGCCTATGTGATCTTTCGCTGGGGATTCAAAAAATTCCAGGATGAGGTCAATGGGGAGACGAGGAGCAGGATACGGATCTATAACTGGATGAAGGGCTATATCTGTTATGTTTATCCGGTGGTGTTGATCGCGGTGTTTTACAGTATAATGAGGATGTATTTTTAAAAATTGATATGCATAGAAAGCCGCCGTCGGCGGCTTTTTTTACTTGTTTTTGCCCGGATATGCAGGCGTTCTTCCCAGATGGCCGGGTCTATGGTACAATGAGAGACAGCGGTATAGAGAAAAAGGAGGGGAACCAGACTATGATGCATCCATTGTTTATGAAACGGGGAAAAAGCCGGGCCATTAATGCAGAGAATCCCACCGGAGAGAAGGGCAGAGGCGGGATGGCCGCAAGCTGTCTGGGGAAATCCAGAAAGGGCAGCCCCTGTCTGAAAGATATCGCGCCCGGCACGGAGGTAACGCTGGCGGATATCCGCGGGGCGGGGATGATCTCCCATATCTGGATGACCGTGGATCAGAAGACCTCCGATGCGGAGCCCTTTGTCCTGCGGGATCTGGTTTTGAAATTTTACTGGGACGGGGAGACGGAAGCTTCGGTGGAGGCGCCCCTGGGGGATTTCTTCTGCTGTGGCTTCGGCCAGGAATGTTTTGTGAATTCCGCCTGTATCGTGGTGGCCCCTTTGAGGGGATTTAACAGCTATTTCCCCATGCCCTTCGGCAAAAGCGCCCGGGTGGTGCTGGTCAATGAGCATCCCAATACGATCCCGGCCTTTTTCTATCAGATTGACTATATTTTGTATGACGAGATGCCGGGAGATATCGAGTACTTTCATGCCCGGTGGAACAGGCAGCCGATCACGGAGAAGGGGAAAGATTATGTGATTCTTGACGGGGTCAGGGGCTGCGGACGGTATGTGGGGACGTATCTGGCTCTGTCTGTCCTGGAACGTTACTGGTGGGGCGAGGGGGAAGTAAAATTCTACATAGATGGCGACCGGGAGTATCCCACCATCTGCGGGACGGGGATGGAAGATTATTTTGGCGGTTCCTGGAGCTTTGCGGCCCACATCGGCGGGAAGATGAGAGAGCAGTGTTACAATACGCCTTACCTGGGGTATCCTTTTTATTCCCGGCATGATCAGGCGGTGGTGAACCCCTATCATAACGATGACTGTCCGCCCATGCGGGGATTTTACCGCTGGCATATGTGTGATCCCATATTTTTTGACGAGGAGCTGGCGGTGACCGTGCAGCAGATCGGCGTATCCTATGGAGGGCTGTTCGAGAGGCAGGACGACCTGGCCAGCGTGGCCTACTGGTATCAGAGGGAACCCCATCAGCCCTTCCCGGCTATGGCGGGGAGAGAGGAACGCAGGCCGCGGTGATTGAAGAATGATTTGTGAATGCTGTAAAGGGGAGTTTGGTCCCCCCTCTACAGACAGAATAGTCACGGTGCCATATAGAGCGCTTTCCATGATACAACAGATTTGTCATGTATGGACGCTATGAGGGCCGGCAGGCCGTCCAGAGAAGCGGTGTGTGAGACGAGGTCTTCGCAGGTAAATAAGCCCTGATCCATCATATATACCGTGTGTTTCCACTCGTTAAGGGGAATGTCCGCATAGTGGGAATTCCAGATGCCGGTGACGGTGATCTCTTTCCGGAGCAGAAGGCTGTGGCAATGCCGGGAGATGGCCGTATCGCCTGCGGGATTCCCTAACAGGGTAATGTGCCCGAAGGTTTTGCAGCATTCGATCGCCTGGTTGAGCGCACTGCCGTATCCGGTTCCCTCGATCGCGATATCCGCCAGCTCCCCGTCAAAATATTCCCGCACCCGGTCAGAGAACGGGCTTTCCGCGGCGTTCGCCGCATCAAAACCCAGATCTTGTGCAAAATGAATTTTTTCCGGCTGCGTGTCCGAGAACAGGACATGCCGTGCCCCGGCCAGCTTTGCCCAGCGGCCGGCCATCAGACCGATGGGGCCCGCACCGAGGATCAGAACGTTTGCACCCGCAAAGATCCCGCTCTTTCGGACGGCATGCTGTGCCACACATGCGGGTTCCAGCATGGCAAGGGACTGCATCGCAGTGCCCGGATTTTTTGACTCGATAAAATTCCATTCACCGGGAACCAGGCAGTATTCCGCAAAGCCCCCGTCTCTTCTGGAACCCATATAATCATAATCTTCACACATGGCGTAGTGCCCGGACTGGCAGCTGCGGCATTTCATACACGGGATCAGCGGATAAAAGCCGCCGCGTTTTCCCACAAGGGCCGGATCCGCGTCTCCTCCTACGGCGACGATCGTTCCCGCAAATTCATGCCCCAGAGTCAACGGATATCGCTGGTTGCTGGTTCCGTGCCGGTATATCCGCGGAATGTCCGAGCCGCAGATGCCGCAGGCGCCGATTTTGACCAGCAATTCTTTTCCCTTTGGGACAGGGATGGCGACTTCGTCCACCGTGAAATTTCCAATGGCATGCAGCCGTGCCGCTTTCATGGTATCTTTATTTTCTTTCAAAACAGGTCTCCTTTTTTATTTAAAACGTTACTTTTTGGTGGCGGCCCGGTTTTTCTGTATACAGTCAAAACAAACCGCAAGGAGCAGGACTACGCCAAGAATGACGGTCTGCACATAGTCGTTGACGCCCAGCAGCACCAGTCCGTTTTTCACAATGCCGACGATGAAAGCGCCCGCAATGACGCCGGAGAGTTTGCCGCTTCCGCCGGCTGTGCTCACACCGCCAAGAACTGCGGCCGTGATCACGTCAAACTCAAAGGAGTCGCCGTTGTTGGGGAGGCCCACATTGAGCCGTGACAGCATTACGAACCCGGCGATACAGGCAAAGACGGCGGACATCACATAGGCCAGGATGACCGTCGCGTCGGTATTGATACCGGAAAGTTTGGCCGCGTCGATATTGCTGCCGATGGCGTAGAAATACCGCCCGAAATAAACTTTTTCCAAAATGATAAAGCCTACAATGAGGGCGCCGACCATGATGAAAACGGCTACGGGTACCGCGCCCACCATTCCCTGCCCCAACACTTTAAAGCCGGCGGGGAATCCGGAGATTGGCAGCGCTTTTGAGATGATGAAAGCGAATCCTGACAGGATCTTCATAAGCCCCAGTGAGGAGATGAACGGTGCTATTTTAACTTTTGTAATCAGAAGCCCCTGTATAATGCCGCAGATAACCGACATAAACAGGCAGATGATACACGCTATGAGCGGATGCCAGCCCTCATAGACCATCATATGGGCGGCGACGATGTTTACCAGGGAAACCAGGGAGCCGATAGACAGGTCGATGCCTCCCGTGAGCAGAACCATCATCATGCCGACACTGGCGATCGTAACCATGGAAACCTGCCGTGCGACGAGCAGAAGGTTTTTGACCGTCAGAAAACTGTTTGCCGTAACCGTGAAAAATGCCATCAAAATGATCAGTACTGCGTAGATGCCATATTCGCGAAGAAGTCTGTCAATTTTCATTATGTTTACCTCGAATTCATTGTTGTACAGATGCGGACTGCAGAATTTTTTCCTGGGAGAATTCTTTGTTTTTCAATTCCCCCGTGATGTGCCCCTCGCTGAGTACGAGGATCCTGTCCGACATGCCGATGAGCTCTTCCATTTCCGAAGAAATCATGATAATGGTTTTTCCCTGGCTGACCAGCTCGTTCATCAGCAGATAGATTTCATATTTTGCGCCCACATCGATGCCCCGTGTGGGCTCGTCCAGAATGAGCAGTTCCGGCGCGGCTGCCAGGATCTTGGCCAGTATCACTTTCTGCTGGTTGCCGCCGCTGAGATTGTTGATGGACGCCTGCATGTCGGGTGCCTTGATGCGGAGATCTTCCTGGCTTTTCAGCGCGGTTTTCCACAGTCTTTTCCGGTCGATGATGCCCCACAGGGAAGTGGATTTTAAAATGGAGGCCGAAATATTTTCATAGATGGAGCGGTTGGTCAGGATTCCCTGCCGCTTCCGGTCCTCCGGGACGAGCCCGATCCCGTTTTTGAGTGCCTCCTCGGGGGAGTGGATTTTTACTGCTTTTCCCTGATAGTAGATATCTCCGGACTGCTGTTTTTTTATGCCGAACAGAAGCTCTGCCAGTTCCGTCCTGCCGGCTCCGATCAGACCGCCCAGCCCCAGGATTTCCCCCTTATACACCTGAAACGATACGTCGTGCAGGCCGTTTCCGCTCAGATGCCGGACGTCCAGTACGGCCTCCTCATTTTGCGGCGGTTTTCTTCCCGGGAAAGTCTCTGTCAGGCTCCGCCCGACCATGTATTGGATCAGCTCCTGCTTATTCGTCCTGCTTACGTCCAGGGTTGTGACCAGCCCGCCGTCCCGCAAAACCGTCACGCGGTCCGCTATTTCAAAGATCTCCTCCAGCCGGTGGGAGATGTAGATGACAGTGACGCCGTTTTGCTTCAGCTGGCGCACTACGGAAAACATCGTATCGACTTCTTTCGTTGTCAGCGGCGCCGTCGGCTCATCCATGATCAGGATCTTTGCCTCCTTGCTGAGGGCTTTGGCCATTTCCACCATCTGCTGATAACCCGTAGAAAGGTTTTTGACAATTTCATAGGGATTAATATCAATCTGCAAAAGCCGGAACAATTCACTGCTTCGCTCGGCCATGGTTTTCTTATCGATAAACAGTCCGTGCCGGATGGCGGCGCCCAGAAATATGTTTTCAGACACCGTGAGGTCGTTCACCAGGCTGAATTCCTGATAGATAACGCCGACGCCGTTCTGGATGGATTCCGCCGGAGTCAGGCCTGTGAACGTTTTACCGTCCAGGATGATCTCGCCGGATGTCGGTTTATAGGCGCCGGTACACATTTTGATCAATGTCGATTTTCCCGCGCCGTTTTCTCCGACGATTGCGTGTACCACGCCTTTTTCAAACTCGACGGAGACGTCATCCAAAGCCTTGACACCCGGGAATTCTTTGGTAATGTGCTGTAGTTTTAGAATGCAATTATTTTTATCCATACCACTCTTTTTCCTTACAGAGGGATTGTAACAGTTCAGACAAGCTGATCTGTTACATGCAAAAATCCATTAAAAATCGCTGTGCGATGGAATTTTTGCACTCCTGAATCATTTTCTTACGGTATGCGCAGTGAATGCGCATACCTGTTTGAACTATTACAGAGGGATTGCAGCGCTTATCGCATCGGATAAGCGCTGCAATCCTGAATTTTGGATGTCTCAGAATCAGTAGCTGACGATTTCCTCGTCAACGGTAGCGGGAGTGATGGCGAAACAATCCAGCATATTGGGTTCCGGGATCTCTCCGGTTTCCAGGATGGTCTTCATCAGCTCTGCAGCGGGATCCGCCATCTGATGGGCGTTTCCGTAAGTGCTTGCGCCCCAGATGTATTTGCCCTCCTGCATCAGCTTGAGTACGTTTACCGTGGTGTCGGCGGCAAACATGCGGACGCTGTCTGTGGGAACCTGTGCAGCTTCAAGAGCAGTGACCGCACCTATGAGAGATGAGCTTCCCTGGCTGATAATGATATCCACATCAGGATAAGCCTGGAGGACTGTCTCTGTAACGGTGAGGCCGTCGTCCTCGGAGGTGGCATACTGAGTAGATACTATGTTGTAATCCAGTTTGGCATTTTGCTCAAAGCCTTCGATCATGCCTTTAGACCGGTCCAGAAGACCTTCATTGTATGGCCAGTCGTAGATGATTACCTGGATGTCGTCATCATCCTGCAGATATTCGTTCATGTAAGCCGCGGCAGCTTCTCCGCATGCATAGCCTGTGTCATACAGATCCACACCGGAATAGGTACACAGTGCGTCGTAAGGATAGAACAGTCCGACCACGGGGATACCCTGGTCGATGGCCTCCTGGGTAATCTCCATGACACTGTCGCCGTTTTCGCAGCTGGAGATGATACCGTCGACGCCGGCCTGGATAAAGTTTTCAAACGCGGCGACTTGTTTTTCTGCGTTATTATCACAGGTGATTGTCGTGATTTCCCAGCCGTAGCTCTCGCATGTCTCCACCAGCGCCTCTGTGATCTGTGCCCAGATTTCGATGGTGTAATCGTAGCATACGTAACCGATTTTAATCTTTTTGTCAGAAGAATCTGTTCCTGAAGCTTCGCTTGCCGGTGCGCTCTCCTCGGGGGTGCTGGCGAGGGATACCTCACTTTTTTTGGACTCTTCGCCGGATGAACCGGCTTCGGCTGTCTCCCCGCCCTGCGATGAAGAATTGGATGATCCACCGCAGGCAGCCAGCCCCAATACCATCATGCCCGCCAGCAGCATCGCAAGGATTTTTTTACGTGTTTTCATTTAGAAATACCTCCCTTTTCTTTGTTGTGCTTTAATTATATCTGTCTGGTATAGTGTCCGCAATTTAGCACAATTTATATTTGGGTCATCATTTTTATGTGTTTTTTTTCCCATTTGCTTTTTAGATGGAGTTCGTCTATAATAAAATCTATATTTAGTGCACAAAATTTATATCTGAATCCATGGGTTTGGAGCAATTATTGTCAATGCTGGTAACAGTTTAGCCGGAGGCTGAACTGTTACCAACGCTTTGACGAGCCGGCAGCGGCCGGTTGACGGAGAATGTTATGAAAATACTGCTTGCCGATGATGAATACCTTGTGCTGGAAGTTCTGAAAAAAATCATCAAATGGGATGAACTGGGTCTGACACTGGCCGGGATAGCGACGAATGGTGAAGATGCGTATAAACAGATCGTTGAGAAAAAACCGGATATCGTCATTTCCGATATCCGTATGCCGCTGGTGGACGGCCTGGAGCTTGTGAAAAAATGTGCCGACAATCCCGGGCCGGCTCCCGTTTTTATCATTATCAGCGGCTACAAGCATTTTGATTATGCCCTGAGCGCTTTAAAGTACGGCGTGAAGGATTACCTCCTCAAGCCGATTAACGCATCCGAGCTCAATACAGTCCTGCAAAAGGCGGTCTGTGCGTGCCGGGAAGCCAAGGAAGCCCGCCAGACAGCCCATGCCGATGTGGCCCCGGAAGATATCCGCGGGCTGTTTTTGCCCACTCTTCTGAGCGGTACCCTGGATCTGTCCGATCCGGAGCCTGTCAACCGGCAGTATATGACCCGGTTTGCGCAGGAGGGATACAGTGTCGTCATCATCCATACGGACAGGTTTTCGGAGGACAGCAGCGAGGGGGCCCTGGAAGGACAGAAAAACATATTTTCGGAGATCCGGGACCAGACCGTCCGGAATGTATCTCTCTGCTGCTGTGAGGTACTGGAAACCATACGGAGACAACAGGTGATACTCCTGGTCAATTATGATATCCGTCATTTTCTGCAGATCAAAAAGCAGCTGGTGGCTTCCCTGGACGGTGCGATAAAAATACTGGGGAGATATTGCAGGCCCATGGTTACGTTCGGCCTGGGGTCCTGCAGAGGGTTCCCGCAGCTCGGACAGGCCGTCCAGAGGGCGGAGCAGGCCGTCCAGGACCGTCTGGTGAGGGGTGTCAACCATGTCATAGAGGTAGAGAGCAGCAGTGAGGCGGAACCCTGCACCCTGGACGGCGCCGTCCGCAAGCAGCTTACCGCTCAGGTGGAGAGCCTTGATCTGCAGTCTTTCGCGGAGACGGTAAAAAAGCTGTTTGCTGCCTGGAGCGGCAACCGGCCGGCAACCAGCCAGCCCTACTGGAATCTGTGCCAGAGCATCTATTCCCAGTTCTGGGATATTGCCGGGCGTATCGGAGATCCGGAGATGGGTGTTCCGGATTTTTCGGAGATCCGGGAAGAGCTGATGGGATGTGTGACGCCTTCTGAGATGTGCCGGCACCTGCTGAAACATACTTCGGAACGTTTCAGCTCCTATTACGATGTTTCGGCCGGCGGCGGCAATTCGGCCGTGGCTATTGTGAAAAAATATATTACAAAGTATTATGCGCAGAAGATTACCCTTGAAGATGCCGGGGCCATGGTATATCTGAATCCGGTGTATTTCTCGATCCTCTTCAAAAAGGAGACCGGCGTCAATTTTTCTTTTTATCTGAATGAATACCGCATTGAAATGTCCAAGCAGTTTCTGCGCCAGATAAAGTATTCCGTCACGGATGTGGCGCTGAAAGTCGGCTTCAGCAGTGCGCGTTATTATGCGAAGCAGTTTAAGAAATATGTAGGCATTACCCCGACCGAGTACCGGAATATCCATATCTCCGATGCAACGCCAATCCCATGATCCCGGAGCAGACACCATGCAGAATTCTGAAATGAAATTTCAAAAGATCGGTTTAGTTCCCAGAGGAGCGTACCTTTATTTTATTCTGGTGACCGCAGCAATCACTTTTTTGTCAGGTCTGTTTCTGCGTTTTGTTTTTCTCGCGGAGAAGGCCGAACCGTCTGCTTCCGGCGGTGGGGGGGTAGTGCTGTGTATCGTCCTGGCCTGGCTGTTTGTGGCGGCACTGGATCTGGCTTTTTTCATCGTGGTCCTGCGTCCCCTGAGAAAGAGTGAGCGTATTTTGGGCAGCAGCCTTTCCGAATTGTACAGCCGGCTGCCGGATACGGATCTGGATGATATCAGTTATGACGAAGCGCTCCGCGTCATTTTCCAGTACCAGACCCAGTCCGTCCACAAGACGCTGCAGCTGGAATATCTGAAAAAGGAAGCGGAGCTGAATTTTTTTCAGAGTCAGATCAATCCTCATTTTCTTTACAATACACTGGAATCCATCCGTGGGCTGGCTCTCATGCAGGATGCCTATGACGTTGCGGAGATGTTGGAACATCTGGCAGCCCTTTTCCGCAATATGACCCGGAAGGCCGATGCGCTGATCACGGTCAGGGAGGAGCTGCAGAATGTCGAGAACTATATTCTGATCCAGCAGATGCGCTTCCGGGATAAATTTACGTACCATGTGGATCTGTCGGAGGATTCCGACGAACTGCTGGAGTACAATATCCCCAACCTGATCCTGCAGCCATTGATTGAAAATGCGATTTCCCATGGATTTTCATCCATTGTTGCAGGGGGGAAGATCAGCCTTTCCGCCACCCGGACGCAGTCCAGGCTGATCATTAAGATCGAGGACAATGGCGCCGGTATTTCCCAGGAAGAATTAAAAAATATCAACCACGTACTGGCCGGGCATATCCAGCAGGCACTGTCGGATAAACAGCATACAGGCGTTGCCCTGGGCAACATTAACCAGAGGATCCAGCATCAGTTCGGCAACCAGTATGGGATCTGCATTTCCAGTACACAGAATGTCGGTACGACGGTGACAGTCTGTCTGCCGCTGGTTTCATAACGGGGGAATAAGGATGAATCAGGAACTGATCCGAATGGATGGGATCTCCAAAATCAAGGATGACTATGTGATCCTGGACAACGCGTGGTTAAATGTGCGCGTGGGGGAGACGGTGGGCCTGCTTGGCATGAACAATGCGGGGAAGACTTCTCTGATGCGGATACTGACCGGTGCGGCGGGATTGACACAGGGGTGTATCTATTATGATGACAAACCGGTCTCTATCCGCTCGGGGGCGCAGAGCCGGCGTCTGGGGATCCATTATATTGCGCATCATTCTTCTCTTGTGGAATGTTTTTCCGTGGCCGAAAATTTTCTGATCGTGCCGGCCAGGAAAGATTTCTTTATCGACAGGAAGGCCGTTTTGTACGAAGCCGCACAGCTTCTGAGGAAATTTGAGCTGGATATCCCGCTGCATTCCAGGGTACGGGATCTGGATGATTATGAGAGGCTCTCCATTGAGATACTGCGGGCCACGATGCAGAATGCCCGCGCCATCATTGTGGATAACGCGCTCAATCAGCTGTATCTGAATGACCGGGCTATGCACAGGCTGCTTTCACTGATCGGAAAACTCAACCGGCATGGCATCTCCTTGATTTTAGTGGGTCACCATACATTTCCGCTGGTGGAGATCTGCGACAGAATCTTTATTCTGCGCAAGGGTATGACGGTGGGAGAATTTGAACGCAGGGAGTATGACGAGAAAATTCTGACCTCGGTCATGGTGGGGGATAAGCTGGAATCGAAATCTCCGTTACCGCATGTACAGAAATCCCGCGAGCCGTTTTTCCGGATGTCCGGCGTCGCAGTAAAAAGCGGGTTGCAAAATTTGCATATAACCCTTGGCAAGGGGGAGATCGCGGGAGTCTGCACTACGTCCGCAGAGATCAAACAGGAGTTTGTCAATCTGTTTTCCGGTACCTGGCGGATCAGCGCGGGCCGAATAGACCTGGACGGGATATCTTACGGGAGGCAGCAGAAAATAAACCCGGGGAAAGCCGGTATCGGTATCCTCAGCTGCCGCGATAAAGTTTTTCCGACCATGAGCCTGTATGACAACGTTATGGTGACAGCCCACAAACGTCTGTCTTCAAGACTGGGGAAGATCCGCAAAGGTTCCGCCAACTATATTTTTAATGAGCTGTACGTGAAATATTTTTACCAGAAAATACCCCTGGGTAAACATTCCCTGTGCGACCACACGAGCACCATCACAGGCGCCATCATCAACATTGCCAGGATCATGGCCTTCCAACAGACAAAGCTGCTGGTCTGCCTGGATCCGACACGAAACCTGGATCTGGTTTCCTCGCAGATATTGACCGGCCATATCCGGAAGATGGCGGCAGCCGGTGCGTCGGTACTGGTCATCTCCTCGGATATTTACGAGCTGATCGACATCTGCGACAGGATTTATTTTTTTAATGACGGGGCACTGGTGGGAGGGGCCAGCCCTCTGGACAGCGGCGCACAGCCCATCGTAGATATGTTTAAAAGTTTCTGTTCCTCATCCCGGCTGGCTGCCTACAGATCCGGATAAACGCCGGAAAGCTCCCGGTACGCTTTTTCGAATACCGGCATACGCGTCCGGTAAGAGGCGTGGTTTTGGCTGTCCGGTTCCAGGGTGGGATTGTATTGGATCAGGGTTTCGGCGGCAGCATAATCACGGAATACCCCTACGCCTATGCCGCCGATGACCGCTGCCCCGATGGATGCGGATTCCTCCGGATATCTGGCCACGCGGCATGGTTTTCCGAGGATATCACACAGAATCGTGCTCCAGATTTTACCCTTGGCGCCTCCTCCGATGATGACAATATCCCCGTTGATTTTTTCGGTTTTCGCAAATTCGTTTGCGATCTGTGCGATACTGTAGCAGACGCCCTCGGGAACGGCGCGCAGAAGATCTGCCCGTGAAGTGGAGGCCCGGATCCCCAGGAACGCGCCGGAGGCCAGCAGATTCTTTTCAAAGGAATTGCCGCCGGCCAGAAACGGCAGGAAAAGTACACCGTGGGATCCCGCGGGGGCATGGCTGATTTGTTCATTGATCAGCGTATACAGGCTTTGGCCATTGGCCGAAGCCTGTTCGTGTTCTGCGGTACAGATTACGTCTGACATCCATTTATAGGCAAGGCCCGCGGTGTTCAGAGTCATCTCATTTACATACAGGCCGGGAGCGGCGTGGAGGACAGAGTAAAATCTGTCATAATCCGGATGCTGATGGTCCGAGGTGATCGCGCACCAGCCGGATGACCCTATGCTTACATGTATATTCCCTGGCCGGGAGCAGCCCGCGCCCACGGCTGAGGCCGCCACGTCTCCCGCGCCGATTACCACGGGCGTGCCCTCCAGCAGGCCGGTTTCTGCGGCGGCAGAGGCGTTTACTTTTCCGATGCAGGCGGACGGAGGTACGGGTTCCGGCATGAGATCCGCAGATATGCCGAGCATCTGAAAGCTCTCATCGTTCCAGCGGGTATTTTTTCTGTCCAGCATATAGGTCGCGGAGGCATCGGTGTAGTCCGTTACGATCCGGCCGGTCATCCGGTAGGCGATATAATCTTTGGCCTGGATGATTTTGTCGGTCTGTCTCAGCGTATCCGGTTCGTTTCGTTTCAGCCAGAGGAGCCGTTCCGCCAGGCCGAAACCGCTGGGCATACGCCCCAGGGTCTCCAGGGTCTTTTTGGCGTCCAGCTGTTGCTGCAGTTCGTGTACCTCCCGGACGCTTCTGGTATCGCACCACACGATATGAGGCCGTACGCATCTGCCGTCCTTTCCCAGAAAACAGGCGCCGCTCATCTGGCCGCTGAAACTCACGGACAGGATCCCGGCGGGGTTTATATCCTGTAAGAGTTCCCGGCATCCCCGGGTCACGGCCCGCCACCAGTCGGCCGGGTCTTCTTCTGCCCGGGCGGTACCGTGGGAATAATGTACTTCGTAGGAATGTGTCGTGCTTTTCGCCAGGGTTCCGTCCGGGTTGTACAGGGCGGCTTTGGTTCCCGATGTGCCGATGTCAAAAACCAGAAGATATTCGCTCATAGTTGTTCCTCCTATTCATAGCATCACATCTGTTTGGCTTAGTATATCCGCAAAGAAATGACCAGGCAAACAAAAAAATCCCTTTTTCCTATTCTCATAAATATAGTAGCCGAAACATAAAAAAATCTTCCCTGGCTTTTTCGACGTCCGGTCTAAAATCTAAACAATCTTCCCACGATATTTATGAGTTCCTGTTTTGCCCTCGACAGGCCGAAAAAATGTGCTGTAGAATAGCGTCGCAGGCAGATACCGTATAGCCTGCAAAAAGATTCGGAGGGAAGATGAAACATGACCGGTAAAGAAAGATTTTTAGCAGTACTGAACGGAGAGCAGCCGGACAGGGTTCCCACGGGGGAACTGGATATCAATCCCAGGGTGATTCATGCGCTGACGGGAACGGATGATATTTTTGTGCTGGCAGAGCAGATCGGCCTGGACGGGATATTTGTCTGGCCGGACAGGCGAAAAACCTATCTGGATGCGGATCATTTCGTGGATGATTTCGGGAGCGTGCGCGTGGACACCCACATACCGGGTGATTATCCGGTGCCGGTAAAATATCCGATCGAGGAACCGGAGGATCTTGCCCATTATAAAATGCCGTCCGCCAGTGACGGGCGGATCTGGGCGGGCGTACAGAAGGCGCTGGACCGCGTGGGGAAAGAGCTGTGTGTGGTGGCCCGTATCCGTGACGTCATATCTTTTCCGCGGGATGTCCTGGGATATGAAAATTTCCTGATCAGCTTTATCACGGAGCCGGAGATGCTCTCGGAGTTGATGGATATGAGTGTGGAGTACAGCACGGAACACGCCAGAAACCTGCGCAGCCTGGGTGTCGATGTGGTCTGCATGTGCGATGACATTGCCAATGCCCCGGGGCCGCTGATGGGAGCGGAGAAATACCATGAGCAGGTATTCCCGCATTTTAAAAAACTGATTTCCAACTGCCATGATCTGGGCCTGAAAGTCATCAAACACAGCGACGGAAATCTGATGTCCATTATGGATGACCTGATCGATTCGGGAATTGACTGTCTGGATCCGATCGATCCCATGGGAAATATGGATATGGCCCATATCAAAAAAGTATATGGGGATGAAATCGCCATGATGGGCAATGTGGACTGTGTGAAGACCCTGGTTGACGGTACACCCAAGGAAGTGGAGGAGGAAGTGAAATCCTGCCTGCGCGCGGGCGCGGCTGGCGGCGGGCTGATCCTGGCCAGCAGCAACAGTATCCATGCCGGAGTGAAACCGGAAAATTATCTGCATATGGTGCGCTGTGTTGAAAAGTATGGCCATTATCCGATTGATTTATAGCAGGTTTTATCATTGCATGGGAGGAAATGATTATGAGTTTGGATATGAGACAACTGGAAGGAAAATTGTGTGTGGTTACGGGGGCTGCCAGAAGTGTCGGTTTTGATATTGCCAAAAGATATGCAGAAAACGGCGCCGTGGTGGTAATGCTGGATATAAACCCGCAGGTCGCAGACGCTGCGCAGGAGCTGTGCCGGTCCGGCGGCCATGCGGAGGGCTGCCTGCTGGACGTCACGGACGGTCAGGCCGTGGCCCGGCGCTTTCAGACTATCATACAGGAACATGGCCCTGTCTATGCACTGGTGAATGCCGCCGGCATCATGGAAATATCTCCTTTTGAGGAGACGACGGACGAGATATGGAAACGCGTATGGGAGATCAATGTGATGGGAACCGTTCACTGTATTCGGGGAGCCATCGGCAGTATGCGAAAGCAGTGCCGTGGAAAGATCATCAATTTCGCCAGCAAAGCGGGCAAAACCGGTTCCAAACTGATGTCGGTCTACGGCGCTTCCAAAGGAGCCGTTATCACTCTGACCCAGGCGCTTGCCCAGGAGTATGCCCGGTACAGGCTCAATATCAACTGTCTGTGCCCGGATATCATTGATGACAGCGGCGTATGGGCGCAGGCCAATAAAATGTATTCCGAGAATCTTCACATGTCCCCGGAAGAAGTAAAGGAGCTTTACGAGAGCAAAGTGCCCCTGGGCCGCTTTGCAACCAAAGAGGACATCACCGATATGGTCTGTTTCTATACGGTCTCCGGGGAGGACTGCACAGGACAATCCATCAATATCACCGGCGGAAGATTTATGCACTGATGAAAGGAGAGAGAACTATGGTTGGCCTGAAAGAACATGGCTATGACCCGGCCTACGCACAGTATTGCGACCATACGGTCCTGCGGGCGTACACGAAACGGGAGACGGTAATAGAATTCTGTGAGGAGGCGAAAAAATACGGAGCCGCATCGGTATGTGTCAACCCCTGCAACGTCAGGCTGGTACATGACTGTCTGGCGGGAACCGGCGTAAAGACTTCCACCGTCGTCGGTTTTCCCCTGGGGGCAAATAAGACAGAAATCAAGGCTGCAGAAACCGCTGCGGCTATAGCCGACGGCGCGGACGAGATCGATATGGTGATCAATATCGGCGCAGTAAAAAGCGGGGACTGGGATTATGTACAAAGGGATATCGCCGCGGTCGTCAAAGCAGCCGACAAAAAAGCGCTGGTCAAAGTCATTATTGAAACCTGCTATCTGACCCGGGACGAGAAAATCCGGGTGACGGAGACGGCTATCCGGGCGGGAGCCGATTTTATCAAGACCTCCACCGGCATGGGAACGGACGGCGCCACGGCGGAAGATGTCCGGCTCCTTACCGGGATAGCCGCCGGACGGGCCAGGGTAAAGGCATCCGGGAATGTGGCCTGCCGCAAAGAGGCCTACGAGATGATTATGGCCGGGGCCGACCGCCTGGGGATCAGCAGGCTTTTACAGATCGTAAACGATGATACATCCCTGTCATCCGCAGCCACAAAAAACAAACCATTGTGATATATTTTCAAGACAGAAAGGCAGGGGCAAAAGATGCCGTGGGAACAAAAAATATCGAGAAGACAGTGCACCATGGAGGCCGTCAGGCACAGGCAGACTCCGTATATTCCCCACAACATAGATCTGGTGGATGACTATAAGGAACTGGTGAGAAAAGAGCTGCATATCAGTCCGGAACTGGTGGAAGAATACATGGGCAACCATATACAAAAATGTGAGCTGTTTGACGGGAAGTATGTGAGTCCGGGCATTTACCGGGATGAGTACGGGGTGATCTGGGACAGGACGGGACTGGATACGGATGTGGGTATCATACAGAACACCGTTTTACCGGAACCTGATTTGTCGGGATTTTATTTTCCCCCCATAGATGAAGAGAAAATACGGAAAAAATGTGAAACGGCGCTAAGTGACGGAAAAGACCGCTTTAAATTTGCGAAATTGGGGGCAATGCTGTTTGAGCGGGCATGGAGTCTGACGGGATTTGAAAATTTTCTGATGTATCTCGTGGCGGAAGAAGCGTTTGCGGAAGCATTGATCGAGGGGATCGCTGAACGCAATGCAAAGATTTTGGATATTGCGCTGGAATACGATTTTGACGGCGTGTATTTCGGGGACGATTACGGGCAGCAGCTGGGCCTTCTGATGAGTCCCGCCGTCTGGCGGCGGCTGATTAAGCCCAGGCTGGGGAAACTGTTTGAAAAGATAAAAGCCCGGGGGAAATATATAGCGCTGCACAGCTGCGGGAATATTTCCGCCATCCTGCCGGATCTGTGTGAGATCGGCCTTGATATCTATCAAACGGTGCAGCCCGAGATCTATGACCTGAGCCGCCTGAAACAGGAGTACGGAAAAGATCTGGTTTTCTACGGTACAATCAGTGTACAGAGCGACCTGCCGTTTAAAAAGCCGGACGAGATTAAAGAGATCATCCGGAGGACAGAGGAGATTATGGGGAAAGACGGAGGATTTATCGCCGCGCCGACACACAGGGTCCGGGCGGATACGCCCCTTGAGAATTTTGTGGCGATGGTGGAAGCATTTCACGAGGGCGGGTAAATACGGATTGCAAAAAGAAGAGACCCGGTGGGGAGAGCCGGGTCTCTTCTTTTTGCAATATTTTGGAGGCGGAAAGCTGATTTATGTGAGGCGCACCGTGTTACACGGGGAAAACAGTATTTAGAAAAAAATCTAAATAGATATTGCGGAACAGATCATTTTGTGCTATTATCTATTTAGAAATATTTCTAAATAACCACAAAGGAAGTGATGCCATGAGTTTCGCCCATACCTTCAAGGCCCTGTCAGATCCGGTGCGGCGGGAGATCCTTGTGCTGTTGAAGCGGGGACGCCTCTCCGCCGGGGAGATCGGCAGCCATTTTGATATGACGGGAGCGACCATATCCTATCATCTGAATGTGCTGAAGAAGGCTGATCTGGTGTTTGAGACAAAATATAAAAATTATGTCTATTACGAACTGAACGTGTCCGTGGTGGAGGAGATCATGATGTGGCTGTCGGAATTAAAAGGAGGTACAGAAAATGTTGAAAGAAAATAAAGGAAAGATCATTATCACAAGCCTGATCATTTTGCTGCCGGTGATCGTGGGGATCTATTTCTGGGGAGAGCTGCCGGATCCCATGGCTACCCATTTTAGTTTTGACAATGAGGCAAACGGCTGGAGCCCCAGAGCTTTCGCCGTGTTTGGCCTGCCGTTGTTTCTGCTGGTGATACACGGGGTCTGTCTGGCGGCCGTGACGCTGGATCCCAAGAGAAAGAGTATCAACGGGAAGATGCTGCAGATGATCATGCTGATCTGCCCGGTCTGTTCCATATTCTGCAGTATCCAGATCTACGGCTACGCCCTGGGTATGGATGTGGACGGAAGGGTGTTGGCGCATCTGCTGCTGGGCACTATCTTTGTTTTGATCGGGAATTATATCCCCAAATGCCGCCACAATTATACGGTGGGCATCCGGCTTCCCTGGACTCTGGCCGATGAGGAGAACTGGAACAGTACGCACCATATGGCGGGCTGGCTGTATATGGCCGCGGGCCTGGCCTGTCTGGCCAATATCTGGCTGAGAGTAAGCTGGCTGACTTTTGTGGCGATCATGGCGGCGGTGCTGGTACCGGCGGGATATTCCCTGCTTTTGTATGTGAAAAAGAAGGGGAAATCCGGGAAATAGGATAAGAAAGGCGGCGGCCGAGGAACGCTTGCGCAATCCGGGCGGGCATGGTAGGATTTAGGGAAAGGCGCTTTCGGAAAAAAGGGTATTGCCATCAGAAAGGGATTCGGGAATTCCAAAGCAGGGAAGGAGAAAAATGGCGGCAAATATATCGATCGGGAACCAGAGTTTTGATTATATGCGGGAAAACAAATCTTTTTATGTGGATAAGTCCGCATTGATCAGGGAATGGTGGGAGACGGATGATGCGGTTACGCTGATCACCCGTCCGCGCCGTTTCGGAAAAACTTTGAATATCAGCATGCTGGAATGTTTTTTCTCCACAAAATATGCCGGAAGAAGTGATCTGTTTGAGGGGCTGTCCGTCTGGGAGGATGAAAAGTACCGCGGGCTTCAAGGAATGTATCCGGTCATCTGCGTGAGTTTTGCAGGAATAAAAGCGGACAATTTTCAGGGAGCAAAAAACGGGATCATACATGCCCTGGCCAATGCCTATGACGCACACAGATACGTGAAAGACAGCGATATACTGGGCCCGGAGGAGAAGAAGATGTATGACGCGCTCCATGTGTATGCACTGGATCCTTCGCCGGACAAAAAAATCGATGATCAGTCCGTGACGACGGCTCTGCAGACTCTTTCTTCTTATCTGGAACGTTATCACAGTAAAAAAGCAATCATTTTTCTGGATGAATACGATACGCCTCTGCAGGAGGCCTATGCGGCCGGTTACTGGCGGGAGCTGGTGAGGTTCATACGCGAACTGTTCAATTTTACTTTCAAGGATAACAAAAAGCTGCACAGGGCGTTGCTGACCGGGATCACCAGGGTGAGTAAGGAGTCGGTATTTTCAGATTTAAATAACCTGTTGGTAGTGACTACGACATCGAAGGAATACAGCACGGCTTTTGGCTTTACGGAAAAAGAAGTATTTGCGGCGCTGGAAGAAAAGGGGCTGTCCGATCAGAGAGAGGGAGTCAAAGCCTGGTATGACGGTTTTAACTTTGGCGATGCGGCGGATATTTATAATCCGTGGTCCATCACCATGTATCTGCGCAGGAAAGAATACCGGCCTTACTGGGCGGATACCAGTTCAAATATATTGATTTCGGAGCTGGTCAGGGAAGGTACGCCCGAGATTAAGATGCAGATGGAGAAGCTGCTGGCCGGGGAGTGTCTGGAAACCGAGCTGGATGAGCAGGTGATTTTTGAACAGTTAAAGAAGAAAAAGGGGGCGATCTGGAGTCTCCTTGTGGCCTGCGGCTATCTAAAGCCTGTGGAACGTATATTCAGTGAGAAGAGAAGCAAATTTATCTATAAATTAATGCTGACGAATCATGAAGTGGCGTTGATGTTCCGGGAGATGGTTGCCGCGTGGTTTCCGGAGGATGAGGTATCCTACGGCAATTTCAAGGAAGCCCTCATCACCGGCGATCTGGATTACATGAACCAGTATATGAATGAGATATCTGAAAAAATGTTCAGCAGCTTTGATGTGGGACGGAAACCCTCCGAACAGGCACAGCCGGAACGGTTTTACCATGGTTTTGTTCTGGGGTTGATCGTAGACCTGGAGGGACGTTACCGTATCCGCTCGAACAGGGAAAGCGGCCTGGGACGGTATGACGTGATGCTGGAACCTTTAAATAGCACAGATGACGCTATTGTCATAGAATTCAAGGTATTTTCGCCCCAAAAGGACAGGACGATGGGGCAGGCGGTTCAAAACGCGTTAAAGCAGATAGAAGAAAAGAGGTACGATACAGAACTGAATTCAAGGGGAATCTCCGGGGAGCGTATACGGCACTATGGATTTGTATTTGAGGGGAAAAAGGTTTTAATAGGTCAGGGGGATGGTGAGTAAGATTTTGCCTGTACTTTCGCAAGCAGGGCTTCCTGCTGGAAAAGAAAATTAATAATTCAAGGAAAAAATTTGAAATGTGACGAGATATAAAGAGCTTAATTCGCCAGCCGGAATGGGGCAGGGGCGGTAGAGCTCTTTTTTTGTTGGAATATCAAGTGAAAATAGATATGGAAATAAAACAAATAAAAATTCTCAAAAAGTGTACTTTTTGAGAATGAAAAAAACGGCGTAAGCTTTTGACCATTCTATTACTCTATCGGCAAGAAGTCAATAAACTTAACCCCCATTTTTGTTCAATTCGTCTAAATTTATTCTTTTAGAAAAAATTCCCAAAACCTACACTATTTGAGAAATTTCCTTCCCCATGAACCGGGAGCAGCCAAGCGGCGGAGCGTTTACACCACTATCAAGGACAGGAGATATGCCGCCAGACAAGATATGCAAGACAGTCCATCAGTACAGCCGGGAGCCGGTTTCCCAGGAAAACATGGGAAAGCTTCAGGAGATTGCGGAGGACTACCGGAAAGTAAAGAATTATGTGTACGCCCGGTTTGGCGGGATCGGCAGCCTGTCCAAGCTGTATCCCGGATATACGGTACAGAATGAAATGACAGCCAGCGGTTACCGGGAGACCCTGGAACTTCCTTCGGTATATTTTTACCTCGCTGTATTTGATGCCCTGGGCGATATCAAGAGCCAGTGGACGAGGACGAAGACGAAGCTCACCCAACGGATCAGCCGGAACGAAAATCTGACAGAGGAAGAAAAGCATTACCTTCGGTTTCTCGTCAAAGTGAGCAATGCGTTTGAAGCCGTGCTGAACCAGAGACCGGTGAAACTGGCCCGGGAGCTGCAGAAGCAGTACGAAGGGCTGGAAAAAAAGGTGAATGGGGAGCGGCTGCACCGTTATCTGTGCAGCCAGGTGCGCAAGATCCATGTGAAGCTGCACACGGATGCAGCGGAGGGATTTTCCATAGCGGAGCGGGCTTACCGTTATGCAGATCAGGGGATTTATATTTCCATCAAGGAAAAACGGAAACGGGTATTTATCTCCCTGACCGATCAGAATCAGTACCGTTGTCAGTCTTACGTCAAACTGTATCCGAAGCAGCAAAGGGTAGAGCTTATCGTTCCTGTGAAAGTGGCCGTCCATCGCCATGGAGATTATGAGAACCAGGTGGGCCTGGCGGTCGGTTTCCATACTATGTTGACAACGGATACAGGCCGTGCCTACGGGGAGGAGCTGGGGGAATATCAGCTTGCCTATTCCGACTGGGTGCGGGAGCAGACACAGGTTTACGCCCAAAACAGGCACGCAAATCCGGGCCGGAAGAAGTATATGGCTCAAAAAAGGCGGCTGGAAGAACAGCTGCATAGTTATATCAACCGGGAACTCAATCGCTTTATTCAGGAAGAAAAGCCGCGGACGATCTACATCGTAAAATTGCCCAAACCCCGGCGGGGCGGGCAGAATAAGCGGATCAATCACTCCGTTGCCCAGTGGCAGAGGGGATATATCCGGAAACGGCTGGAGCAAAAATGTCGGGAGCAGTCGGTGGAGATCGTGGAAGTGTTGGGAAAAGACATCAGCATGTTGTGTAACAAGTGCGGTCAGCCCGGGATAAAGAAAGACGGTATATTTACCTGTCCGTCATGCGGCTGTCAAATGGACGAAAAGATCAACACAGCCCGCAATGTAAAATCGCGGGGACAGGGAGACGGCGCGATACGCTGAGCCCGGAACATTGAAAAGGATCATAAGAACCCCCCTTTAGATGAATCCGGCGGAATGCCCGGATTTTACCGCAGGGACCAAGGGGCGGGTTCATGATAGGCAGGCGTCATATGCCTGTTATATAAAAAGGGTGCATTGACACATATATGTGGGAGGATTTTGGACAGCACAGTCATTCCGGCGGACCGGGAGGAGGCCGGATGTGTTCGCAGGCCGAGCCGGCAGAAATATTTCCATATATATATGTGCCAATGCACAGGACGGCATTAGAAGGCAGGCCGCGGGGGAACCGCATAGCCTGCGCATTGGGTAGGCCAGGACCCTG
>DPJQ01000200.1:0-1480 GCA_003542935.1 Lachnospiraceae bacterium
GGTGGATACGGTGAAGGTGCTGTCGGCGGACAGGATCAGGGTCTGCCTCCAAGGCGGCATTGAGATTGAGCAGACAATCAGGGAGGAGTGTTGAAAATGGTCTATGTGACGGGCGATTGCCACGGAAATTACCAGCGGTTTGGCATGAGATATCTCCCAGGACAAAAGGCAATGGACAGGGACGATTACATCATCGTATGCGGAGATTTCGGATTCTGGTCCGATACGCCAGAAGAAGAATATTGGCTCGACTGGTTAGAGAAGAAGCCGTTTACCATCCTCTGGGTAGATGGAAACCATGAGAATTTTATACGGCTGAATAAACTCCCTGTCCACGAATGGCACGGCGGCAAGGTCCACTTCATTCGGCCTCATGTGATCCACCTGATGCGGGGACAGCTGTACAGCATTGAGGGGCACACCTTCTTCACCATGGGCGGTGCGCAGAGCCACGATATCGAGGACGGTATTCTGGACCCGGAAGCAGCAGATTTCGAGGAGACGCTCCAACGGCTGCGTAATCAGGGCCGCAAGCGGTTCCGCATTCTGGGCCGCTCCTGGTGGCCGGAGGAACTGCCCTCTGATGCAGAATACATGGAAGCCCTAAATACTCTGGAACGGGCTGGATGGAGAGTGGACTATGTAATCACTCACTGTGCTCCCACCAGTATCGCACGGACTATGAATCGGCATTATCAGCCGGATGCCCTCACAGATTTCCTGGAACTGGTCAACAAAAAGCTGGACTTCCAATGCTGGTTCCTGGGCCATTACCACGGAAACCGTGTCCTGACATCAAAACATATCCTGCTCTGGGATCAAATCGTACAAATACTTTGAGCATTCAAGGCAGAGAAAAGTGCGGTGGATCACCCGCATTTTTCTTTGCCCTGATAAAAACAGGCGCATTGCGCCGGAAAGGAGGAGCTCGATGAACGTCAGAAAACCCGTAGACTACAGCGCAATGTTCGCAGCACTGGACACGCTGATGGCGGCAGATCTGCCGCAGATGGAGCTGTACTGTGAGATTGGCCGGCTGGTCAGCGGCAGGCTGGAAAAAGGAGCTGCTGTCGCGGCGGCGGAGTACCTGTGCGGCGCTTACCCCGATGTTCTTGGTTTCTCCCCTCGAAACCTGCGCCGGATGCGGGAGTTCTACCGCATCTACGAGAATACCCCTGAGATACTGGCCCAGGCCATGGCTATCGGCTGGACGCAGAATGTGGTCATCATGGAGGCGGAGCTGACTCTCCAGGAGAGGGTGTGGTATATCCAGGCAGCCAGAAAGTTTGGATGGTCAAAGCTGGAGCTCCAGCAGAAGATTGCTTCCGGAGCACATCTGGAAATCGTTCTCGACTTTCAAGATGAGGTGTGCTATACTGAGGAAAACAACACCAAGGTGGAGCAAAAGAGCAATGACAAGGATACTTTTTATCTGTCACGGGAACATATGCCGCAGCCCGATGGCCGAGTTCGTGATGAA
>DPJQ01000200.1:1832-4531 GCA_003542935.1 Lachnospiraceae bacterium
ACCAGTACCGAGGAGATCGGCAACCCGGTCTATCCTCCGGCCCGCCGCAAGCTGGTCGAGCACGGGATCGGCTCCGACGGCCACGCCGCCCGGCAGCTGAGAAACGAGGATTACGACCGTTTCGACCTCCTGGTTGGGATGGACAAGGCCAATCTGCGGAATATGCATCGGATATGCGGCGGCGATTTCGACGGCAAGATACATCTTCTGATGGAGTATGCGGGCCGACCCGATGCCGAAGTGGCTGATCCGTGGTACACGGATGACTTCGAAGCCACCTGGCAGGATGTGCTGGCCGGGTGCCAAGGGCTGTTAGATGCCCTGCGTTCCAAAATGTCCCGAAAGATCGTGTGCTTCGGTGACTCCAATACTTATGGATATGACCCTCGTTCCTATCTGGGCGGACGCTATCCGGAGTCTGTCCGCTGGACAGGACTGCTGAAAGCTGCTGGCTGGGAGGTCTGGAATGAGGGCGAAAATGGCCGCTCCATCCCCAGACTGGACGGAGAGATTCAGGCAGTAGCTCAGGTGGCCTGCCGTATAGAGGCACAGGTGATGACGGTCATGTTGGGGAGCAATGATCTCCTCCAGCGGCCCGGCCTCCGGGCTGAGGTCGCGGAAGATCGAATGGAACGATTCCTGACTACCCTCTTTACAGATATTCCACCGAGTCTTAATATTCTCCTGATTGCCCCTCCTCCTATGAGTCCGGGGGTATGGGTGTCTGATGAGCGGTTGATAGAAGAATCCCGGAAACTGGCAGGCTGTTATAAAATTCTGGCACAGAAGCTTGGTATCCATTTTGCGGACGCTGGAGCCTGGGGCGTGGATATCACCTTTGACGGCGTTCACTTCTCTGAGCTGGGACACAGGGCCTTTGCTGAGGAGCTGCAAAAAACGCTGGAACAAATAATTCCTCTAAAATAAATGCTGCGATGGGTTATAACGAAAACTATATTGAACCGTGGTGTCAATGTTTTGTGGAGTGCCATCTACCTGCCTCGATAGGCCAGGATTCGAAAGTGTTCGGCACTGCCAGTGAAAACCCCGGAATCTCAATGATTTCCGGGGTTTTTCTATGCCTCGAGATGAATTTTTTCCCTTATGCGGGCGTTATTTTTTGCAATTTTTTATTTTGTGGTTGGAATCTGCCTTTGATTTCCCGGTTGTACCGGAGGTGAATATGAGACGTATGACGACAGTACGGTTATGAAGAGCGTCTGCGAGGTAAGAGGTTTTACCGCATAATTAGGATGACCTTCCTGTGCGTCGCCGGTTTGACACATAGAAAGGCCATTTTTCAATACCAATCGTGCTTTTCGTTTCGGTCAAGCGCGTTGATCTGCGCCATCTCCTCATTGGTCAGCGTAAAATCGTAAAGCTCGGTGTTTTCCCTGATATGGTCGGGATTGCTGGAGCCGGGGATGACCACCACACCCTTTTGCAGATTCCAGCGGAGGATCACCTGGGCGGAAGACACCCCGTGGGTTTTGGCAATCTTGGAGATCACCTCGTCTCCCAGCAGCTGCGCCGTATGTCCGCGCCCGCCCAGGGGATACCAGCCCTGAACCACAATGCCCAGATTCTGAATATAGGGGATCACATCATTTTCCTGATAGTAGGGATGGATCTCGTTCTGCACCAGCGCCGGGGGAGTGGTTACCTGGGGCAGAAATGCCTCCAGCTCCTTGACATACCAGTTGGACAGGCCGACAGATCGGATTTTTCCCTCCGCCACAAATTTTTCCATAGCCTGATACGCTTTTACGTCATTCCGGTCAGGGTGATGGAGGAGCATCAGATCCACGTAGCCGATGTCCAGCCGATCCAAACACGCCTGGATAGCCCGTTCCGGCTCCGCCATTTCACTGCCCGGATAGATTTTAGTGGTGACGAAGATCTCCTCACGGCGGATGCCCAATTCTTCCATGGCCTCCCGAATCGCCTGCCCCACCTCCTCCTCATTTCCATAGATGGAAGCGGTGTCAATCAACCGCACCCCGCAGGCCAGCGCGGACTTCACAGAATTGACGCAGGTTTCCCCATGGAGACTGTAGGTTCCCAGACCGTTGAGGGGCATTTGATAGCCGCTGTTGAGGGTCACAGTCTTGCGCTCAAAATCGAACGCCCTTACCCCGCTGCTCCGCCTTGGCTGGCCCAGCGAAAACGTAACGGAGACATTGCCGCCGCCGGCCTTCAGCACCGCCCGGAGTTCAGACTCCGTAATGCCGTCAATATGCCCTAACGGGGTGAAATTCCAGGTGTTTTCATCATAGTAGATGGTGACGCTGCTGCCCTGATAAAGGATGATATCCCCTGGTCTGGTGGTAATCTGCCGATTGGCCTGGGGGAGGTCTGTGCCGATACCGCCCACCTTCTCAAATCCGCCGTAATCGCTCATGTCCACAGTCAGCGGCCCCTTGGCCAGCAACTCCTTCCAGGCTGTGACGGAGGGATTGTCCTCCAGGGCCGCCGTCCAGACCGTGTCGCCAATTTGAACATACATCTGAATTGCCTCCTCGTCCGCGGTTTTGGGCAGATCAAGCCCGTTGACCCACTCCTCCACCTGGGACGTGCCGGAGAATCTACGCCCCTCCAGCCAGGTGGCCTCCGGCTCGTAGCCGCGGAGGGTGGCGTCCTCATGTCCGCTGCTTCCGGAGGTGCAGAAGGTGGCCACAGTCTTGCCGCTCAGGTCGTAG
>DPJQ01000154.1:0-1968 GCA_003542935.1 Lachnospiraceae bacterium
AACCAGATATTCCAATGACTGGTCAATTTTACTCTTGGCATTTCCACCTTTAATTTCCAGATGTTCCCCATCTACATAGAACTGTGCCCCTTCGATGGCATTTTGCAATTCTGTCATGGCACTCAGCTCGTATTTCCCAGCTTCATCCTGCTGATCGCTGATGATTTTCTGCACACTCTTTGGAAGCTGGCTTACGTTTCTCTGCTTTACATATTTACGAATCTTCATGGCAGATTCCAGCGATTCATAGTATGGCGTATCAGTCAGAACAACAATGGCTTCGTTGCCTTTGGATTCTGTCATCAGACGAAACTCTGTTTTTTCTGTGGCATCGGTTGCAACGGTCAGAAAACGCAAACGCATACCGCCCATAGCCACACCGACCGTAATGCCATCTACCATCTGGTCGAACGCAAAGTCATATTTTCCATAGCGGAATTTCCTGGTTGTAAAAATATCACCGTAAATCATCTGGGCAATACGCTCCACGATAGAAGCGGTATCCACGTTGGTATCCCGGATTTCACGCTGAATATCCTGTTCCTCATCTGTCAGGAAGTTATAAGTATCGCCTGTTCTGCCGATATAGTTCTGGCGAATCAGACGGTCAAGGCAGCCACGGACAGCTTCACGCATAATAATTTTATCCACACGAATATCATCTGCCATCAGAATAACGATATTATCCAGATTAGAAGGAATATCATCAATATACCGAATCAGATACAGAAGTTTCAGCACATCCACATCCTGCTGCTTAATACCATCACCATTGTCTGCGGCCTTCTGGCAACGCTCGATAACTCGACGAATAGAGCCGTCCAGGAAAGTATGTACGGTATCATAAAAACGAAAGAATGGAACAAGTGCATATTCGTCCTTCTCCTGAATTTTCTGTGCCGCCTCCTGGAAGCCGGAAAGCATAGAACGCTCACCGCCGGAAAGATGCTTGCCGGAATTTCCGTGCTTACGGATTTCTGCAAATACCTTTTGCATAATGATAAACTGATACGGCACGAACGGGAAGTTCTCAGCGAACTCCCTCGAACCAGAATACCCTTTAATATCCAGAATGGAACCGCTGAAACTGAACAGGTTACGCAAAACGGAATCATTCTGCTCATAAACATTCTCCAAATCAGCAGCTGCTTCTGGTTTCTTTTTCAAAATACGTTTCTGGATGACTTCATCCACAGAGGAAGAAGATAAGCTCAGTCTTGTTTTGAAACGAGCCTGAATACGGGAGAACTCATCGGCACGAACTTTGATGATTTCATCAATCGCTTCCTGTCCGGTGCAGATGACCCAAATCTTACCTTCGCACTCACTGCCAATCTTTTCTGTCAGAGACTGGAGATTCAAAAGCATATCGGTATCTGTACCAACATACTGGCCAACCTCGTCAATCATAAACAGCAGACGGAAATTCGCCGGTTTGGCATCCACATAGGCTTTCATATCTTCCACAAGCTGTGCGATAGAAATTTCTGTTGCGGTTTTATCATTGAACCATGCCTTTGCGTCGTCCTCGCTCATATCCAAAACTTCCATCAGAGTCGGGATAATGAACTTACCATTGAACGCAAATGCACGACGCATTTCCAGCCAGGATCTTCCTTTTTTTTCCTCAAAAACTCTGCAAAACTCCTCCGTTTTTCCCTGTTGGCCAATATAACGCTCCATCATGGCAACTTTCAGATTTTCACCGTAAAATCCCAGATGGTTATAAAACATTTTTGCGAAAACACGAAGGACAGCAGTCTTGTCTTTATTGCTGAATCCTTCGATGTCGATATTAAACAGAATTGTCTCTGTCTGTCCCCTGGTGGCACGATCCATCAGCATAAAAGTTGCCGGATCATCTTCAAATTTTTTACGGAAACGTTCTACACTGCGGACACCTTTTACTTCTTTATTTTCCAGAAGATAAGAAAGCATTTTCAGGAAATGAGATTTACCACTTCCAAA
>DPJQ01000154.1:2260-13630 GCA_003542935.1 Lachnospiraceae bacterium
AAATGAGATTTACCACTTCCAAAGAAACCGGAGATCCACACACCCATATCGGCTGTGGGCTGATCAAAGGCCTCACCATAGTAATTAAAAAATGTAATGAAATGTTTCTTCAATTCTCTGGTGATGACGTATTCATTTAACTCCTGACAGGTTACATCGTCAGCAGCCTGATCCACTTTAATTACACCATTGATTTTGCGGTTGATGTCGTCCGCAAACATATCTCGAATCCTCATGGCTTTATCCCCCTTGATCTATTATGGACTTTGTCCATAATCATCGTTCGCCGCTCGCCAAATATGCAGGCATATTTTTCTCGCTTACGCTCACTCTATCACGTTGAATGCCCGGTAATAATCATTTGGTGTCAGACGATTGAACAATTTTACATGGCGACCGTCAAACTCACCCGGATACATAACAAGAATCGGAACATCCGAAAAATACGGCTGCAAAGCTTCCAGTAACGTATGGATTCTCATAAATGGAAATACTTCACCTACACCCGTAAGCATCAGTACATCGCCTGGTTCATGTGGCTCGTACTGGATCTTATCAATAAACTCTCTATTGCCGATTGCGGAATTTAGCTGCTCCAGAAGATACACACTTCCATCAGCCTCTTCCATATCGGGAATTGCATCTGTGATATCCATGTCATCGCAGATAGAGAGAAATGTTTTATATAAATTGCAAATCTTCAAATGGCAATCCAGGGACTGATCGGTTTCCATCTGATTTACAAAATGCCGAACCACCATTTCATTTTCCGGCTCATAACAGAAGATTCTGATATTCACCTCATTGCCGAGTCCCCTGCCTTCCAGGAACTCCGGCTCCTGAATCAATGCCCGAACTTTATCCAGACGTTCTTTTATGCCACTCATTGGCTACCTCCTGCACGAAATGCTTCACTGGAGCATTTCATTGTACGCTTATGTGTATGAAAAGCAATTAAACGCTGGCAGTACCGCCGTATCGCCATTGCTTCTGATAGCATTCTCCAAAACAGGATGCAGCCATACTGGATTCAAATGATCTGCCCCCCGATTGTCGAGATACTCCGTCTCCACAAGTACTCTGGCAATAATCTGTTTTAACTTTGTGATTGTGTTGTCGCTCCAGGAAGCTACGGTATCATTCTGCTCCTGCAAACGCATAAAAAATGTATTCAAATCTATCTTACCAAAGGACGTGTCCCTTAACCGGTACTTCTCTCCAATGACTGTCAGCATAAACTCCCAAACAAGTCGGCTCTGCTTCATCATCGCATACAGGCAGATCTGCTTTGCTGTCTCTGTCGGCTGCGATGCAATCGCAGAAACCAGAGTCTCATCTTCCAGAGCATGAAGTCGTTTCATACAGGCTTTTGCCATCCGTGTAATCGATTTTTCAGTTGGATACTGGAAAAGATTCTGCTCCACAATTTCTGTTCCAATCGCTTCATCCGAGAGTCCTTCGCTCATCAGCTTTGCGGTGGAACGCATTTCATAGAAAAGGAACGGTTCTCTGGTCAAAGACGCCATATACGGATAAGAATGATCCAAAATGTTTTGCCTCCTTACGGTTCCTCTTTTTTATCAGGAACAAATTCCATGATGTCTCCAACATCGCAATTTAATACGGAACAAATTTTTTCTAATACATCCATGCTGACATTTTCATCTTTAGACAATTTCGACATGGTTGTCGTACTGAAACCAGTCTGCAAGCGCAAGTCTTTTTTTATCATGTCTTTATCAATCAGCATTTTCCACAGCTTTTTATAACATACTGCCATATTGCCACCTCTTACCTTTATTCCTGCTCAAAGTTCAGTATTCTCGTTACTTCCTCTATCATAGCATCGAAGTACGAATAATACAATCAAGATGTCAAAAATTCAAATTTATGCTTTACAAACTCGCAGTTCAGATTTGCCATTTTAGAAATCAAGGGTGAATTGCAAGACAAGACGGTAAATTGCAAGGCGAGAATCCTATTTGTAACTCAAAAGTCTAGTTTTGCAAACAAAGGAAAATACATATCATGTCATTAATGAACATGCTGAGATGCCTGTAAAATGGGGAAAGTTAGCCGGATTTTTCAACAATCGGAATTTATCTTCGTATATAAATCAAATCTGTCATACCATTATAGGACTGTGTCTTAAGCGATCTTAATTTAATCTCATGCTTTGCATTCTCAAAAGGCCGAATGCCGGAACCTAAAAGTGTCGGGATTACAACCTCCACATTTTTTATTCCCCTAAGCATTCCCGGATTGCAGCTACTGTCCGCCATATGATATAATTATTCCATCTATATTATCCAAATTTTCTGACTAAAAGGAGTCCTTTCCATGTCCCGTAACCATAAGCCCGCCAAACTGCAGAACCTGTTTTTCGTCACCTTCCTTCTGGTGAGCGGTCTGATCCTGCTGGTCTTCGCCCTTTTTTTCTATCGTTATGTGTCGGACATCCTCATCGAGCAGGAGACTGCCGCCCTGATCAATCTGACCGGCTCCTTTCAGGCCCAGACCGATGATATGGTCAACGACATGGACTCCATGTCGATCAATGTGGATTACAGCAGGGCCATCGACAATCTGCTGGGCAGCAACCATCTGAACCTGTCCCAGGTGTCCCTCACCGCATTCGCGGATCTGTGTACCACCATCAATGGGGTGGAGCAGAAGGTGGAGCAGACCAACGTTTTCGACTTTGACGGCCATATCCTCCAAGTGGGCATCCTGACCAAACATGCCGCCTACAGGAAGGCGTCCCTGCCCTGGCTTGACGAGATCCGCCAGACCGGCGGCAGCAAAATACTGAGCGTTCCCTATTACACGGATCGTCTGGCCCGGTCCGGCACGGGCAGCGAGTGGTATCTGTCCCTCTACCGCTGTTGTTATGATACCTACGGCAACCAGGTGGGCGCCATTGAGACGGTCAAAAAATGCAAATCCGTTTTCAAGAGCATCATCTCCCATGTAAACCGCAACAAAAACGCGCCGGCCATCTACGTCTACAACCAGGACGGTGATCTCATGTATCCATACGATGTGCCCGACGGCGAGACTTTCTACGACTATTCCATCGTCCCGAAGGATGCCGAAAACGGTATCCGATATTTCAACCCCGTGACCCGCCGACAGGAAATCATCGCCTACGCCGTCTCCTCCTACACCAAATGGACCTATGTGACGGTGCAGCCCGAGTCCACGGTGCTAACCCCGGCCCGCGCCATGCTGAAATTCCTGGCCGGTATCACCGGAATCATGCTCTTGGGCTGCATCCTGATCTCCTACGGTATGTCCCGGCGCCTGATCCTGCCCATCAACCGCTTCAAGGAAGAGATCCGCCAGACCGGGCTGTCCACGCTGGATCGTCCTGCTGACATCACGCTGACCCATAGCTACAGCGAACTGGCCGAGCTCAATGAAAGTTTCCAGAAAATGCGCCGGGATCTGAAAACCTCCATGGATGAGCTTTTGGAAGCACGCAAACAGGAAACCCGGTCGCGCAGTCTGGCCCTCCAGTCCCAGATCAATCCTCATTTTTACTACAACTCTCTGGCCAGTGTCATTGCCCTGGCAGAGAATAATCAGCGGGATGAGGTGATCCGGATGTGCCTGAACCTGACCCGCATCATGCGCTACATCACCAACTCCGAGGAAGTAGTCACGGTGGACGAGGAGATCGACTACGTGAGCAAATACCTGTACTGCATGAAGGTGCGCTACCAGACCAGCCTGAACTATATGATCGATATCGACGACCGCATCCGCGGGGAGAAGATTCCCCGGCTGCTCATCCAGCCCATCGTGGAAAACGCCATCAAATACGGCATCGATTCGGAACCGCCCTGGGGTATCGCCATCCACGGCTATATCGCGGAGGATCACTGGGCCATCGACGTGATGGACTCCGGTAAAGGATTTTCCGCGGAAGCGCTCGACACGATCTGGAAAAGGTTCTACGAGGCCGAGAAGCAGATCGGTATGCCCCAGACCCACATCAGCGGCATGGGCACACTGAACGTCTACCTGCGCTGGAAGCTATACTGTGGGGACTCCATGATCTTCGAACTGAAAAATACGGAAAAAGGCCACGGGCTCGTGACTCTGGGAAGAAAATTCGATACTGAAAAAGAAAAGGACAGCGAAAAAGGGCGCTGAACATCCAGTGGACGTTTGTTAAGCGCTGACCGGAGTGAAACGCAGACACTTCCAATGGGCCGGATTCAGTAACATTTCTGCCGAGGGCTGAACTGTTACCACAAAAATAAAGAATTGGGGGAAAAACATGGCCGTACAATTTAAAATCATCGTCGCCGAAGACGAAGAACTGCAGCTAAACAGCCTCGTCCGCAAGATCCAGGATGTGGATACGGATTTTACCGTTGTGGGAGCCGCCCAGACCGGCACCCAGGCCTATGATCTGGTCTGCCGGACGGAACCGGACGTCCTCATCACCGATATCCGTATGCCTGTGATGAGCGGCATCGAGCTCCTGGAGAAAACCAGGGAGCGCTATCCCATGATGCAATTCATCATCGTCAGCGGTTTCTCGGATTTTGAGTATGCCCGCAGCGCCATCCGTCTCCAGGTCTCGGATTATCTGCTGAAACCCATCGAGACGGAGGAACTGAAAAAAGCGCTGGCCAAACTGAAAAACCGTTTTCTTGCAGAACAAAACAGCTTCCGGGATATCTTCACGCCGGAGCTGTCCCGCCAGACACCGGAACAGATCGCGGCCGCCCTGAAAGAGTATCTGCGGAAGAATTATGCCCAGGATATCAATCTGAACGGCATTGCCGCCAACATGAATTACAGCTCCAGCTATTTGACCAGGCTTTTCCTCCAGCAGTACGATACGACGCCATCCAAATATATCATCTCCCTGCGGATGCAGAAAGCCCAGCAGCTTCTGGCCCACAATCCGGAGCTGTCTGTGCGCCAGGTGGGGGAAGCCGTGGGCTATCCGGAGCAGGGATACTTCAGCCGGATCTTTAAAAAGCAGGTGGGTGTGAGTCCGCTGGATTATCGGGGAAGGTAAGGGCCGACAGACGTGGCGGTGCCCTCATAGGAAACCGTCGTCTCCCACCCGCCGCAGACAATTCTAAACGTCCTCTCAGCGGCCATCCCCGGATAACTGCCCTGCCGCTCTCCTATGGTAAACTTTTTCTCCGTCTCATTCCAGAAAAGGGGGATCAGGCTGTACGCTCCTTTTTCATAATTGTAGCTATCCCCCTCGTCTTCATAATATGTATACTCCCCGTCGGCTCCCGGATAGACATGAAACGTAATCTCACTTCCCGCCATCTGGTCCGCATAGATGAGGCCCTCTGTCTCCGGTATAATGGAACCGGCGCGTACAAAGACGGGGATTTTCTCCAAAGGAGCGCTGACGTTCACCGTGCGGCCGCCCTCATAGTATTCTCCATCCATAAAGTCCACCCAGCCGCAGCCGGCGGGCAGATAGCAATCCCGGCGCTTCTCCCGGTCTATGGGGCAGCTTTCGGCCTCGTAGTACATGGGTTCCGTAACGGGGCAAATAAGCAGGGATGGGCCAAACATGTACTCGTCCGCAATCCCCCGTACTTTTTCGTCGTCGGCGAAATCAAAGAGCAGGCTCCGCATCATCGTGGCTCCCTGCAGATGCACGGCCCCGGCCAGGGAGTAAATGTAGGGCAGCAGGCGGTAACGCAGACGGATGTTCAGCTCTATGGCATCGTAAAAGATGTCGCCCGGCTTTCCGAAATGCCAGATTTCCCTGGGGGTATCGGTGCCATGGGAACGGAACATGGGCAGGAAGACGCCGAACTCCAGCCAGCGCACATACAGCTCCCGATACCCCAGGTCGGCCACGCCGTCATTATACCCGCCCGTCCAAAACCATTTCGGTGTCGGATCGGTATTACAGCCGCAGCCGCGGTTCTGCCAGGCGGTTCCCACCACAAAGAAGGCTCCGATATCCAGCGTCCAATAGGGCATACCGCTCATGGCAAAATTCAGCCCCTCTACGATCTGCCGCCGCAGCGTGTCCCAGGAGGCGCTGATATCGCCGGACCAGAGCATGGTGCCGTAACGCTGGCTGGCCGCATAGCCGGAACGGGTCAGGTTCAGCACCCGCTGATTCTCCGTTGTCTTTCTCTGATTTTCATATATGCCCCGGGCATGGTAAAGGGCAAAGGTGTTGGCCCGGGCTGCGTCTATATACTGTTTGTGTTCCTTTCCCACCAGCATAAAACGCTCCCATGGCTCCCGCTTCACCTCGCCGCCCCAGTCCGGGCCGCTGAACGGCTCCGTGGAATCACACCACCAGGAATCAAAGCCCTGGGAGAACAGCCCCTCGTTGGCCTGTTTCCAGTACAGAGCCCGGGCCTCCTCCGAAAAAGCGTCGTAGGTGGACAAATCATGAAGCATATGGCCGCCCTCCATAAACTCCTCATAGTCCTTTGTGCAGGAATTCATGTTGGGCCACACGGAAACCATGGAATGCACATGCATCCCATGGATGCGCTCCATATTTCCTTTGAGATCCGGATACCGTTCCCGATCCACGGCCTTCTCTCCCCAATGGCCCGGCTCCCAGCTGTTCCAATCCTGAACGATACAATCCAGCGGAACGCCGATATCCCGATAGCGGCGTGCCGTCTCCTCCAGCTCATCACCGGTGGTATAGGCTTCTTTTGACTGGACGTATCCGAAAGCCCACCGGGGCAACATCGCGGCTTGCCCTGTCAATACACGGAAACCACCGATAATCTCATCCAGGCTGTCCCCCGCGATAAAATAGTAATCCAGCTGATCCACTGTATCCATGAAAATATAGGAACCGTTTTCATCATCATTAAAAGTCATCAGGCTGCCGCAGTCCAGGAAAATGCCATATCCCTTTGTGGACACAAAAAACGGAACGGGGATCCTCATATTGTGCTGATACAGATACTGGCTGTGATGGCGGTAATCATAGATCCCCTCCTCACCCTGGCCCAGGCCATGGATGGCTTCGTCTTCGGCCCAGTTAAATGACAGCTTGCCCCGGTAGGCTTTCCTGTCCACCACCGGCTTCAAATTACGGATAAAATTCCGTTCCCCGTCCACAGTCTTTACCCGGTCGATCACCGGCGCCTCATCCCCCGTAGTGTAGTGGATCACGTCCACCGGAGAGAGGGATTTTCCCGCCTCCTGCAGATACAACCGACCGGTATCCTTTTCTGTAAAACGGCATGCGCCGCCTGCCCGGTCGATCTCCACCTGTACCTTTCCGGTGGACAGCGTGACCGTCTTTTCCGTCTCCGCCACCCCGCAGGAAACCGAACCGTCCGCCCGCTTCTCCACCAGCTCCGACGGCTCCTGTACCGTCCCGTTTTTCGTATATACACATCGCAAAACGGTATCGCTCACCGCCTCCACTGCCACGATGCCGCCTGCCATTCTCCAATTTCTCATGTTTATACCTCCAGCTAAATCCTTTTCCCCGTACGTCACGATTTCACATGTAACCGCACAGCCTGCCCCCGCGCTGTAAATATCCCGACGCGATAACGCCATCCTACCATTTTCTCAATTCGCAGACAATGTACGATTCCAGCTGAATTTTGTACTTATTTTACAATCCGGCCGGACCGGCCATATCCGCACGCGTCGCATGACCGTTTTGATGAATGTTTTTTATAAACGGTCATATTTCATCAATTTTTCTAAATATTCCCTTCATTTTTGACCGAATAATAGAATTAATTACTATTTTATTGTGGATTTTTTCGATTGAATACGACTGTTTATGACTGTATAATAACTGACAACAAAGGAGGTGATCCATTGATTTACACGGTTACTCTGAATGCTTCTCTTGACTACATCGTCTCCGTAGAAGATTTCAGAGCAGGATATACAAACCGCACAGTATCGGAACAAATCTTCCCCGGCGGCAAAGGCATCAATGTCTCCCTGCTGCTGACAGAATTGGGATTTGAAAATGTTGCTCTGGGGTTCATTGCCGGTTTCACCGGTGACGAAATCAAAAAACAGGTAGAACTCAGGGGATGCCTGCAAAATTTCATCACCCTCCCCCACGGTCTGTCTCGGATCAATGTCAAACTGAAATCTATTGACGGAACGGAAATCAACGGCCGGGGACCACATATTGCAAAAACAGATCTTCAAAAATTATTTTCCCAGCTTTCCAGGTTAAAAAAAGGGGATGTCCTGGTTCTTGCCGGGAGCATCCCATCTTCCGTACCAGATTCCATATATCGGGATATTCTGGAATTTCTGGCAGAGCGCGAGGTTCTGACGGTTGTGGATGCCACCGGCGATCTGCTGATAAACGTGCTGGCCTACCACCCATTTTTAATTAAACCCAACATTCATGAACTTGGAGAACTCTTTGATACTGTACTCACCAGTCGAAAGCAGGCCATTCCCTACGCCAGAAAGCTGCAGGCTATGGGGGCCCAAAATGTCCTGGTTTCTCTAGCCGGTGCCGGCGCCGTGCTGGTGGATGCCCACGGTACGGTCCATGAATCCTGTGCGCCCAAAGGCATGCTGAAAAACGGCGTTGGGGCAGGCGATTCAATGGTTGCCGGTTTTCTGGCCGGATGGCTGGAGCAGGAGAATTACCGATACGCTTTCCGCATGGGACTGGCAGCCGGGAGTGCCAGTGCCTTTTCGGAAACCATGGCTACACGCTCGGAAATCAAAAATGTGCTGCAGCAACTAGAAGAAATTGCTCAAAGGAGAAAGACACCATGATACGTGATATGCTGAAACCGGAATATATTTTCATCGGGCAAAAGCCGGCATCGCACACACTGGCAGATGCCTTGGCACTGATCAGCGAACGATGCAGCCCCTATGCCGGAGTAAAAGCCACAGCTCTCACTAAGGCCTTTCTGGCCAGAGAAAAAATGGGCTCCACAGGCTTCGGGGAACAACTGGCCATCCCCCATGCAAAGGTACGGAAACTCAAACAACCGATGATCGCCCTATTCCGCTTTACGGAGGGGGTCGACTGGAACGCCATGGATGGACAACCGGTCAAACTGGCCATTGCCCTGGTTATGCCGAAAGAGGACAAGGACAACACTCACCTTACTATTCTGGCCAAACTATCCCGCCGATTGGTACATCCGGAATTTATGGAGGCGCTTTTAAGCGCCGAAACAGAGGAAGCGCTTTATAAATATATCATAGAGGAAATGGAGGAAAACAAATGAAAATTGTAGGAGTCACTGCATGTCCCACCGGCATAGCCCACACCTATATGGCTGCGGAGAAAATTACGGAGGAAGCGACAAAACGAGGATTCGAGGTAAAAATAGAAACCCGAGGATCCGTAGGCATTGAAAATCAACTGACAGCGGAGGAAATCCGCGCCGCCGACGTGGTCGTACTCGGTGTCGGCGTGTCCGTAGACAAAAGTATGTTCTCCGGTAAAAAAATCGTAGAAGCTTCTGTGGCGGACGTGATCCACAATACCGACAAGGTCATTGACCTGGCCGTGGCGGCGGCGGCAGACACCAATTACCCCCTTTATGAGGAAAAGCAGGATGACGGCAACAGGCAGCTGAAAACCGAGGCCGACACATTCCTGAACCTCCTGAAAAAAATTCCCAAACATTTGATGACCGGCGTATCCTATATGATCCCCTTTGTGGCCGCGGGGGGCATCATGATCGCCATATCCTTCATGTTCGGCATAGAGGCCTCCGGAGTGGAAGGTTCCCTGCCCTATTACTTAAATACCATCGGTGGCATCGCTTTCAGTGTGATGATTCCTATCATGGCAGCCTTTATTGCCTATTCCATGGCTGACCGGCCAGGCATAGCCCCTGGTATGGTCGCAGGACTGATCGTCACACAACTCGACCCCAGCCCGGGATTCCTGGGCGGCATCATCGGCGGTCTGCTGGCTGGTATGGCAGCCTGGGCCATCAAAAAACTCAAAATGCCAAAGGCTCTGGCCGGCTTGATGCCCGTGCTGATCATTCCGCTATTTTCCACTTTCCTGGTAGGCATTCTGATGTACTTTGTCATCGCCCCACCCTGTGCAGCTCTGCAGGCTGCCATGACAGGGTGGCTCACAAATATGTCCAACGGAAGCGGCATCCTTTTGGGTGCGGTGATCGGGGCCATGCTCGCATTTGATTTGGGCGGCCCGGTAAACAAAGTGGCTTATATGTTCGGCGTCGGGCTTTTAGCTGAAGGGATTTTCGAGCCCCAGGCAGCCAGCATGGCTTCCGGCATGGTACCCTCTCTGGCCATGGCGCTGGCAACCCTGTTAAACAAAGATCTCTACACCCCTGCCGAAAGAGAAAGCGGAAAAACCGCCTGGCTTTTAGGGGCATCCTTTATCGCCGAAGGCGCTATCCCCTTTGCAGGAGCCGATCCTCTTCGGGTCATCCCTTCATTGATGGTGGGTTCCGCCGTTGCCGGAGGCATGGCTATGGCTTTTCATCTGACCCTGCAGGCGCCTCACGGTGGCATTTTCGTCATGGGCCTGGTCAATAAACCGTTGCTGTTTTTGTTATGTACTGCCGTAGGCACCGTGATTTCCGCACTGCTGGTAAACTTTTTAAAAGGTATAAAATATAGAAAGGGACAGAGCAAATGACCTCAAAAGAACGGGTTTTAGCCGCCATCAACCACCAAAAAACGGACCGCATCCCCATGGATCTGGGCGGGACAGCCTGTAGCATGGTGGATAAGGCATATTGGAAACTGAAAGAACATATGGGCATTACCGGCGATGTCGCCCCCTACCGGAAGGGGGCCAACGTATGCTATTACGATGAGCGGATCTATGACCGGCTGGACATTGACATTCGCCGTGTATTCGCCCGACAGTCCGAAGAATATCCCCGCTATCATAAGGATGGCACATTTTCCAACGAATGGGGCCTTGTACAGCGGGATACCGGACAGTATGTGGAAATCGTAAAACACCCTCTGGCTGATGCCGAAATCAAAGATCTGGAGGATTATCCCTGGCCTGTAGCCCGCAATATGCTGGATACATCCGGAATGGAAGCACGGGCCCGACAGCTCTATGAAGAAAACGAATACGCCATCGCCCTTCGAATGCCCTGCAACGGCATCTTTGAAATTGCCTGCTGGCTCCGGGGCATGGAAAATTTCATGATAGATACCATTGCTGATCCCGAATTCGCCCATGCTTTAGTAGACAAAATACTGCAGGTACAGCTGGATATGTACAGCCTTCTATTGGAAGAAACAGGACGCTATGTGGATATTGTAGAGAGCGGTGACGATTACGGCAGCCAGCAGAGCCTTCTCATTTCTCCGGATGCCTACAGGGAATTTATCTTCCCCGCCAGAAAAAAGCTGAACAAAAAAATAAAAGAGAAGGCTCCCCGGGCG
>DPJQ01000097.1:0-10718 GCA_003542935.1 Lachnospiraceae bacterium
GGGATGCATGAGACTACCCAGCTGGTGATCCGGCAGCTGAAAAAATACGTCCGGCCGGGGATGGAAGTGCTGGATGTGGGTACGGGCAGCGGTATCCTCTCCATTGCGGCTATCAAGCTGGGGGCCAGACGGGCCCTGGGGACGGATCTGGATCCGTGTTCCGCCAGTGCCGTGGCGGAAAATAAGGAGGCCAACGGCATCAGCGACCGGCAGTTTGCCATGATAATCGGCAACATCATAGACACGCCATCCATACAGGACCGGGCCGGTTATGACCGGTATGATATCGTGACGGCCAATATCCTGGCGGACGTGCTGGAGGCTTTGACCCCCGTGGTGATCCGCCATATGAAGCCCGGGGCACTGTATATCACGTCCGGGATCCTTGATGAGAAGGAGGACTGTGTCCGCCAGGCCATTCTGCGGGCGGGACTGGAGATCCTGGAGGTCAATCATCAGAATGAGTGGGTGGCGATCACGGCCAGGAAACCTCTGTGACGGGGCAGCCACATACCGTCTGCGGAAGAGAAATGAGGTGAAAGGCGGCCATGTATCGTTTTTTTGTGGATAAGAGCCAGATCAGTGAACATGAGATACGGATCGAAGGAGCTGATCGGAACCATATTCGCAACGTGCTGCGGATGAAGCCCGGGGAGCAGATCGCCGCGAGCAGCGGAGACAGTCTGGAGTATACTTGTCAGATCAAAGAGTATACGGGGGAGGCGGTGATCGCCGAGATTCTCTATGCCCAGGAGACAGAACTGGAGCTGGCCTCGAAGATCTGGCTGTTTCAGGGGCTGCCCAAAAGTGACAAGATGGAATTCATCATCCAGAAAGCCGTGGAGCTGGGCGCCTGCGCGGTGGTGCCCATGGCCACAAAACGGGCCGTGGTGCGGCTGGAGGGAAAGAAGGAAGAGGCGAAACGCAGGCGATGGCAGGGCATCGCCGAGAGCGCAGCCAAGCAGGCGAAACGCATGATCATCCCCGAGATTTTTCCGGTGCACCGTTTTAAAGATGCCGTGGCTATGGCGGAGACATTGGATGTGCGGCTGATTCCCTATGAACTGGCAGAGAATATGGAACATACGAGAGAAATTCTCTCGAACATTCGTCCGGGCCAGAGCGTGGGGCTGTTTATCGGCCCGGAGGGCGGGTTTGCCCCGGAGGAGATCAAGGAGGCCATGGCCCGTCAGATCCGGCCGATCACGCTGGGCAGACGGATCCTTCGCACGGAGACGGCGGGAATGGCGGTACTGTCTGTCCTGATGTATCTGCTGGAAGAGTGATGGGCGGACACGGATGCCGCTGCGGCCTGTCTGTATGCTCTGGGGCAGCCTTGAAGGAGGGAGCGGAAAGGAAAGATTTTATGGAAGCATATTTGGATAATTCCGCTACGACACGGGTGTTTCCCGAGGTGGGGGAGCTGGTGATGCGGGCCATGGCGGAGGACTACGGAAATCCTTCGTCTATGCACCGGAAGGGTGTGGAGGCGGAGAAATATATAAAAGAGGCCACGGCGGGGCTGGCGAAGCTTCTCAAAGTGCAAGATAAGGAGCTTTTCTACACCTCCGGCGGGACGGAGTCGGACAACTGGGCGCTGATCGGCACGGCGATGGCGAACCGCCGGGAGGGAGATCATATCATCGTGACAGACATGGAGCACCCGGCAGTCTCGGCCCCGGCAGATTACCTGGAAAAGCAGGGCTTTTCGGTGACCCGCCTTCCGGTGGACCGGCAGGGGCGGGTGGATCCCGGGACGCTGGCGGAGGCGGTTACGGATCGGACAATCCTGGCGTCGGTCATGTATGTCAACAACGAGATCGGCTCCGTCCAGGATATCGCGGCACTGGCGGAATGCGTGCATCGGAAGAATCCCCGCACGTATTTCCATACGGATGCGATCCAGGCCTTCGGCAAATACAGGATTTATCCGAAGCGGCAGGGTATCGATCTGCTGTCCGCAAGCAGCCATAAGATCCACGGCCCCAAGGGCGTGGGGCTTCTCTATGTGGACAGCCGGGTGAAGATCGTACCGGTGATTCACGGCGGCGGCCAGCAGCAGGGGATGCGCTCCGGCACGGATAATGTACCGGGGGTGGCCGGGTTCGGTCTGGCAGCCAGACTGTCTTATGAGGAATTTGAGGCGAAACGGGAGCATTTCTATAAACTGAAGAAGCGGCTGACGGAGGGCCTGCTGGCCATGGAAAATGTGGTGATCCATGGCATGGCCCCGGAGGAAGGGGCGCCCCATATTGTCAGCGCGGCTTTCCCCGGTGTGCGCAGCGAGGTACTTCTGCATTCCCTGGAGGACAGAGGCGTCTATGTGTCGGCGGGTTCGGCCTGCTCGACCCACAAGAGGAACGCCAGCCCCACCATGCGGGCCATCCATGCGCCCCGGGAACTCTCGGAGGCCACGGTGCGGTTCAGTATGGCGGAGACAACCACGCAGGAGGAGATTGAGTACTGCCTGGAGACACTGGGGAAGCTTTTGGGGACGCTTCGGCGGTATAAAAGATGAATGGCCTTTCGGACGCCACCGTGCCCATATCCATATACCGGACGGGCGGAGCACCGCTGCGGCAGACGAACTGCTGACGCAAGGAACGCCGGATGACAGGCGGTTTGAGGAGGAAATACATGTATCGGATGTTTTTGATAAAATATGCGGAGATCGGTGTGAAGGGAAAAAACCGGTATCTGTTCGAGGACGCCCTGGTGAGCCAGATTAAGCGAACGCTTAAGAGAGTGGAAGGGCGTTTTTCGGTCACGAAGGAGAGCGGGCGCATCTATGTGCAGGCCGTGGGAGAGTTCGACTACGAGGAGACGGTGGAGGCACTGCAGACCGTTTTCGGCGTGGTGGGGATCTGTCCGGTGGTGCTTTTGGCGGATGAGGGGTATGACCGTCTCTCCGAGGATGTGATTGCCTATATGGACAGGACGTATCCCGACAAACACAGAAGTTTCAAGGTGCAGGTGCGGCGGGCCAGAAAGACGTATCCTTTGGATTCCATGGAACTGGGGCGTATGCTGGGCGGGGACATCCTCCACGCTTTTCCCGATTTTTCCGTGGATGTGCACCATCCCCAGATTCTGCTGCGGGTAGAGATCCGGGAGCATATCTATGTGTACTCCGAGATTATTCCCGGGCCGGGGGGGATGCCCCTGGGCACCAACGGCAAAGCCATGTTGCTGCTCTCCGGCGGTATCGACAGCCCGGTGGCGGGCTATATGATTGCCAAGCGGGGGGTGATGGTGGATGCGGTGTATTTTCATGCACCGCCCTATACCAGTGACCGGGCGAAAAATAAAGTGGTAGATCTGGCCCGTCTGGTGTCCCGCTACAGCGGCCCCATGCGCCTGCATGTGGTGAATTTTACGGATATTCAGCTCTATATCTATGACCAGTGCCCCCATGATGAGCTGACTATCATCATGCGCCGCTATATGATGAAGATCGCCGAGGAGATTGCCGGAAAAGAGGGATCCATGGCACTGATCACGGGGGAGAGCATCGGACAGGTAGCCAGCCAGACGGTTCAGAGCCTGGCCGTGACCAACGAGGTCTGTACCATGCCTGTGTTCCGTCCTCTGATCGGTTTTGACAAGCAGGAGATTGTGGACGTGTCGCTGAAGATCAACACCTATGAGACTTCGATCCAGCCCTTTGAAGACTGCTGCACCATTTTCGTAGCCAGGCATCCGGTGACAAAGCCGAATCTGAACGTGATCCGCCGTTCCGAGGAGAACCTGGCGGAGAAAATCGACGGGATGCTCAAGGAAGCTGTGGATACGGCGGAGCTTATTGAAATTGACGGGTAACGTAAAAAAGCTCCACTCTGCGGTGGAGCTTACGATCCCCTGGCCATTGCGGCGGGATATCTGTGAGAACTTCTCTCGAATTTTATTCCTCTATCAGATACGGTTTTAATTTTTCCATAACAGCGTCCAGATTCTCATTTTCGGCGTGAACGTTCAGCTCGATCGGTTTGGAGAGATCCAGGCTGAAAATGCCCATGATGGATTTTGCGTCAATCACGTATCTGCCGGAGACCAGATCAAAATCAAAATTGAATTTGGAAATGTCGTTCACGAATGATTTAACCTTATCAATGGAATTCAGAGAAATAATAACTGTTTTCATTGGACAGTAACCCTCCCATAAAATGTAAATTCAGCGGTGTCTTCCGATCCCCCGGTCAGAACCGCTCAGACTATCTTTATCTTACCGTCAACAGGATAAAAAGTCAAGGAATAATCAAGGTTACTTTTTATATCCGATGCCACATGTGCCGGCGTCCGGGCTTAAAGTAAATGACATTGTTCCACATCCTGTGCAGAAGGGGGGTATTATATATGAAGAAAAAAGTTGCGTTTCACAATCTGGGCTGTAAAGTAAATGCTTACGAGGCGGAGGCCATGCAGCAGCAGCTCCGCGAGGCGGGCTATGAGATCGTGCCTTTTGGCGATCCGGCGGATGTCTGCGTGGTCAACACCTGCTCTGTCACCAATGTGGCGGATAAAAAGTCCAGACAGATGATTCACAGGGCCAGAAAGCAGAATCCGGAGGCGGTGATCGTGGCGGCGGGCTGTTATGTCCAGGCAGCCGGAGAAAAAATGCTGGAAGATCTGTCTGTGGATCTGATTATTGGGAATAATAGGAAAAAGGAGCTGGCCGCCATCCTGGACGGCTGGTTTGCGGACAAAAAGAGGATGGCTTATCTGGCCGATATCAGCCATGCCGGTGAGTATGAGGATCTCACTCTCACAAAAACCGATGAGCATACCCGGGCTTACATCAAGGTACAGGACGGATGTAACCAGTTCTGCACCTACTGCATTATCCCCTATACCCGGGGCCGCGTGCGGAGCCGCAGGCCGGAGGATGTCATCCGGGAAGTGGAGGGGCTGGTGCGCCAGGGGTATCAGGAATTTGTGCTGACGGGCATACATCTGAGTTCTTATGGCGTGGATCTGGGGGAGGCTGCCTCGGCCTGCCTGCTGGATCTGATCCGGCAGATCAGCCGGATCGAGGGGGTGCGCCGCATCCGTCTGGGTTCTCTGGAACCGGGTATTATCACGGAGCCCTTTGCTGTGGCCTTGAAGGAAATACCCGCGGTATGCCCCCATTTCCATCTGTCCCTGCAGAGTGGCTGTGACGCCACATTAAAACGGATGAACCGTCGCTACACGGCAGAAGAATATGCGGAAAAATGTACTCTGTTGCGGAAGACTTATGAGGAACCGGCCCTGACTACCGATGTGATCGTGGGGTTTCCGGGGGAGACGGAGGAAGAATTCGCCCGGTGCCGGGAGTTTCTTGAGAAAATTTCCTTTTATGAAACCCATATATTCAAATACTCCCGCCGCCGGGGAACGAGGGCTGCGGCCATGCCGGGGCAGATCCCGGAGGCTGTCAAAACGGCCCGCAGCCAGGTGCTTCAGGCTTTGTGCGGCGAAAACAGGGCAAACTACGTCCGCCGCTTTATCGGGCGCAGGCTGGAGGTCCTCTTTGAAGAGACGGTTCAGGTGGACGGCCGGATCTGGTGGAACGGCTACAGCCGTGAGTACATCAGGGTTCTGTACCAATCCGACGAAGAGCTGTCCAACCGGATCCGCACAGTATACGGTAAAGAGCTGCTTGACGGAGAATATCTGGCGGCTTCGGATTATTGAATAATGCTTTGTGATAATCCGGCACGGACTGCAGGCTTTCAAATAACAGCTCAGCCGGAGGCTGAACTGTTACAGGTTTTCAAAAACTATTCATAATTTGGGCATTGAACTTTCAGAAAAAGTATATTAGAATAGGAAAGATAATATAGGTGGTTGCGGTTACAGGCAGCACGTCAAAGTAATCCGGGCGGTGAGCTGATACGGCCCGGGGGTGTAAGCAGGAAACATAAGGGTGACAAAATGGCAAATATAAGTAATACACAGTTTTTTAAAGTGAAAAATGATCCGGAAGTGCGCGTAAAAGAAGTTCTGGATGTGGTATACAATGCAATGAGCGAGAAGGGTTACAATCCGGTAAACCAGATCGTCGGATATGTAATGTCCGGAGACCCCACGTATATCACCAGTTACAAAGGGGCCCGCAGCATGATTATGAAAGTGGAGCGGGATGAGATCGTGGAGGAATTGCTCAAGGAATACATCAAACACAGATCCTGGGAAAGAGACTGATGCGGATCATCGGTCTGGATTTTGGCTCAAAAACCACCGGAGTGGCAGTCAGCGACCCCTTCGGCTGGACCGCCCAGGGCGTGGAGATCATCCGTCGGAAAGAGGAGAACAAGCTCCGCAGGACTCTGGCCCGGATAGAAGAGCTGGTGCAAGAGTATCAGGCAGAACGAATCGTACTCGGATTGCCTAAAAACATGAACAATACATTGGGTGACCGTGCCGAGAAGTCCCTGGCGTTCAAGGAGCAGCTGGAGAGACGATGCGGCATCGAGGTCATCCTTTGGGACGAAAGATTAACCACCGTGGCAGCAGACCGCGCAATGGCGGAGCAGGGCATCCGCAGGGAGAAGCGCAAGCAGTACGTCGACGAGATCGCTGCCGTATTTATACTCCAGAATTATCTGGATTATTTGTCATGCCACCCGGAAGAAAATGTGAAATTCACAGAGCTTTGACGGACAGGAAAACTATGGAAAAAATTGATTTTATTACTGAAAACGGAGAAACCTGCGAGTTCTATGTGGAGGAGCAGACCAGAGTGAACGGCATCAATTATCTGCTGGTATCTGATTCCCCCGGGGACGAGGCGCAGGCCTTTATCCTGAAAGACATGTCCGATGACACAGAAACAGAAGCAAGGTATGAATTTGTAGATGACGATATGGAGCTGGAGACCGTCGGCGGGATTTTTGCGCAGATTTTAGACGGTGAGGTGAATGTTGAGATGTGACTGCCAGACAGTTGCCTTTCGGGAATAAAGTGGGAAAAGGAGGAATAGTTGAAAAAAATCAGTAACGCGAAGCTGAAAATCATTCCCCTCGGAGGTCTGGAACTGATCGGGATGAATATTACGGCCATTGAATATGAGAACAGCATCATTGTCGTAGACTGCGGTCTGTCCTTTCCCGAGGACGATATGCTGGGAATCGATATGGTGATACCGGATGTCACCTATTTGAAAGAGAACCTGGATAAGGTGAGGGGGATCGTGATCACCCACGGCCATGAGGATCACATCGGGGCGCTGCCCTACATTCTGAAAGACGTAAACGTACCGGTATACGCGACGAAGCTGACCGTCGCGTTGATAGAGAATAAACTGCGGGAGCACAATCTGCTGCAGCAGACCAAGCGGAAAATCGTAAAACACGGACAATCTATCAATCTGGGGGATTTCCGTATAGAATTTATCAAAACCAATCACAGCATTGCCGATGCCTCTGCGCTGGCCATTTATTCGCCTGCGGGCATCGTTGTTCATACCGGTGATTTTAAAGTGGATTACACGCCGGTGTTTGGCGACGCCATCGATCTGCAGCGTTTTGCCGAGATTGGCAGAAAGGGCGTGCTGGCTCTTCTGTGCGACAGTACCAATGCGGAGCGCCCGGGCTTTACCATGTCGGAGCGCACGGTGGGACGTACCTTTGATAATCTTTTTGCGGAGCACAAAGACAGCCGCATTATTATCGCTACCTTCGCTTCAAATGTGGACAGGGTACAGCAGATCATCAATTCCGCTTACAAATACGGTCGCAAGGTGGTGGTGGAAGGCCGCAGCATGGTCACGATCATATCTACGGCGGCGGAGCTGGGCTATATCCGGATACCGGATAATACGCTGATCGACATCGACCAGATGAAAAACTATACGAATGAGCAGATGGTGCTGATCACTACGGGCAGCCAGGGTGAGTCCATGGCCGCATTGTCCCGGATGGCCGCCAATATCCATAAAAAGGTATCCATCCTGCCCGGGGATACGATTATCTTCAGTTCGAATCCCATACCGGGCAATGAGAAGGCCGTATCCAAGGTCATCAATGAGCTGTCTGCCAAGGGGGCCAACGTTATTTTCCAGGACGTCCATGTGTCGGGACATGCCTGCCAGGAGGAGATCAAGCTGATCTATTCTCTGGTGCATCCCCGCTATGCGGTTCCCGTTCACGGGGAATTTCGCCACCTGAAGGCTCAGGCCATACTGGCGGAGAGCCTGGGGATCGAGAAAGACCATATTTTTATCTTAAAGACCGGGGATGTGTTGGAACTGGCCCAGGATCACGGCTATGTGACCGGCACCGTACCCACCGGGTCGATCCTGGTGGACGGCCTTGGCGTGGGCGATGTGGGCAATGTGGTGCTTCATGACCGTCAGCATCTGGCGGAGGACGGCATCATGATCGTGGTAATGACTCTGGAGAGGGGCCTGAATCAGGTGCTGGCGGGCCCTGAGATTGTGTCCCGCGGCTTTGTCTATGTGAAAGAGTCGGTGGATCTGATGGATGAGGCCCGCGGTGTGGTGGCGGATGCCCTTGAGGTTTGCCTTGAGAAAAATATATCGGACTGGATGAAGATTAAGACGGTGATCAAAGACGCCCTGGGCGGTTACCTCTGGAGAAAGACCAAGAGGCGTCCCATGATTCTTCCGATTATCATGGAGGCAGAAATATAATGGATCCGATACAGAAAAGTATTAAAGAATTATCTGAAGCAATGAAAAACCATGAAATATACCAGCGGTATCTGGAGGAAGAACGGACTCTGAACCAGCATCCTGAACTGAAACATGCGGTGGATATTTACCGTCAGGAGAACTACCAGATACAGAACAGCGAAGTGGGTGAGGACGAGCTCTTTGATTTGTCCGAACAGCTGCTGAAAAAGTATGCGGAGCTGCGGAAAAATCCCCTGGTAAACGCTTATCTGGAGGCAGAGGTGGAAGTATGCCAGCTGATGAAGAATATTCATTTACAGATCAGCATGGCCGTGCCCTTCTGGACACCGTGGGAGAGCAACCATACTTTACGGGAGGGCAGATAAGGAGCCGACATGACTGACGGAAAGAAAAAAATGGCGGCGGCCTATCTGGTACGTACGTTGATCCGCCTGATGCTCTATGTGGCAGCCGTGCTCATATTGATCCGCTGTGCCAGGGCGGCCTATTCGTTTGGTTACAATGTGTTCGATGAACACGGTATGGTTTCTGAGGAGGCGGGCGAGGATGTGTCTGTGATTGTGCGGGAGACTCAGTCTGTATACGAGGTGGGCAAAATGCTCAAGGAGAAAGGACTGATAAAAGACGCCCGTGTGTTTCAGGTACAGGAAAAACTGTATGGAAATGATAATGAGATCCAGCCGGGTATGTATATACTGAACACATCCCAGAATGCCGAAAAGATCCTAAACATCCTGTTTGGCGAGGATACGGAGGGGCAGCCGGGGGCAGAGACCGGACCGGAGGCATCGGAGGCCGATAAGTCGCCATGATTGTAGACGAAAGATTTATCACATATATCAATTCATTGGACAGCGGCAATTCTCCGTTCCTGGAGGAATTGGAGCGGGAGGCCAGGGATTCTTTTGTTCCGGTCATCCGCAGGGAGATGCAGAGCTTTCTGAAAGTCTTTTTGGCCATGAAACGGCCTGAGCGCATATTGGAGGTGGGGACGGCCGTGGGCTTCTCCGCCATCCTGATGTGCGAGAATCTGCCGGCGGCGAGCCGGATCACCACCATAGAAAATTACGAGAAAAGAATTCCCACTGCCAGGGAGAATTTCCGAAGAAGCGGCTATGAGGACAGAATCACACTTTTGGAGGGGGATGCGGCCCGGGTACTGAAGACGCTTCCGGGCCCTTACGATTTTATCTTCATGGATGCGGCCAAGGGGCAGTATATTCGTTTTCTGCCCGAGGTATTACGGCTTATGGGGCCGGGCAGTGTACTGATCTCCGACAATGTACTGCAGGACGGGGAGATCATTGAATCCCGCTTTGCGGTGGAACGGAGGAATCGTACGATCCACAAACGGATGCGGGAATATTTGTATGAAATCAAGCATCATCCCAGGTTGGTTACGTCGGTACTGCCTCTGGGGGATGGGATTACGGTCAGTGTATACAGGGAGTAGAGATAACAGGGAGCGGAAGATATGGGATATCCTGAATTGCTGGTTCCGGCCAGCAGCCTGGAGGTGCTCAAGGTGGCGGTGATGTATGGGGCAGATGCCGTGTACATCGGCGGCGAGGCCTACGGCCTCCGGGCAAAAGCAAAGAATTTTACCATGGAGGAAATGGCGGCGGGGATCGCGTTTGCCCATGAAAAGGGGGTAAAGGTCTATGTGACGGCCAATATTCTGGCCCACAACGACGATCTGGAAGGTGTGGCCGATTATTTTTCGGAATTGAAGAGTCTGATGCCGGATGCTTTGATCATTGCAGATCCGGGGGTGTTCCGGATCGCCCGGGATGTCTGCCCGGATATCGATGTGCATATCAGTACGCAGGCAAATAACAGCAATTACGGTACTTTTTTGTTCTGGTATGAACAGGGGGTCCGCCGGGTGGTGACGGCCCGGGAACTGTCTTTGGCCGAGATCCGGCAGATCCGCAGGCAGATACCGGAGGATATGGAAATCGAGACTTTTGTCCACGGTGCCATGTGTATCTCTTATTCGGGCCGCTGTCTGCTCAGCGCCTATATGACGGGCCGCAGCGCCAATGACGGTTCCTGTACCCATCCCTGCCGCTGGAAATACGCG
>DPJQ01000097.1:11017-11387 GCA_003542935.1 Lachnospiraceae bacterium
CATCCCTGCCGCTGGAAATACGCGCTGATGGAGGAAAGCCGTCCCGGGGAATATTTCCCGGTGGAGGAGAACGGGCGCGGTACCTATATATTGAATTCCCGGGATCTTTGCATGGTGGAGCATATTCCCGACCTTTTAGAGGCGGGAATTAACAGTTTTAAGATCGAAGGGCGTATGAAGACAGCTCTCTATGTGGCCACGGCGGCCCGCACCTACCGCCGGACCATCGATGATTACCGCAATGACCCGGCCCTCTACAATGCCCGGATGCCCTGGTACAGGGAGCAGATCGCAGGCTGTACTTACCGGCAGTTCACTACCGGATTTTTCTACGGAAAGCCGGACAGGGAGGGGCAGATCTACGATAATA
>DPJQ01000094.1:0-7689 GCA_003542935.1 Lachnospiraceae bacterium
GGCACCATCTTGTAGCGCTCGCCCTGGATTACGTTCATAACGGCCTGGGTACCCACAATCTGGGATGACGGTGTGACAAGAGGCGGCTCGCCGAGATCCTTACGCACCTTCGGCACTTCCTCCAGCACCTCGTAATATTTATCCTCCGCATGCATATCCTTGAGCTGGGAGGTCAGGTTCGACAGCATACCGCCGGGCACCTGATACAGCAGGGTCTTTATATTGACGCCCAGGTTCTTCGGATTCAGCAGGCCGCTCTCCAGGGCCTCGTCGCGGATGGGACGGAAATAGTCGGCGATCTCATCCAGCAGGTTGGAATCAAAACCTGTGTCATAGGGCGTACCTTTGAAGGTCTCCACCATAACCTCCGTGGCGGGCTGGGATGTACCAAGGGCAAAGGGCGACATGGCCGTATCAATCACGTCCACACCTGCCTCCACGGCTTTCATGTAGGTCATGGAAGCCACGCCGGAAGTATAGTGGGTGTGCAGCTGAATCGGCAGGGATGTGGCATCCTTCAACGCGCTGATCAGCTCTGTGGCCGCATAGGGAAGGAGCAGGCCGGCCATATCCTTGATACAGATGGAATTGGCCCCCATATCTTCGATACGTTTGGCGATCTCCGTCCAGTACTCCAGAGTATAAGCGTCGCCCAGGGTGTAGGACAGGGCTACCTGCGCATGGCCCTTCTCTTTATTGGACGCCTTTACCGCCGTCTGCAGGTTGCGCAGATCATTCAGGCAGTCAAAAATACGGATGATATCAATGCCGTTGGCGATGGATTTCTGCACGAAATACTCCACCACGTCATCGGCATAGGGGCGGTATCCCAGGATGTTCTGGCCGCGGAACAGCATCTGCAGCTTGGTGTTTTTAAAGCCGTCACGGAATTTACGCAGTCTCTCCCAGGGATCTTCCTTGAGGAAACGCAGGGAAGCGTCAAAAGTGGCGCCGCCCCAGCACTCTACGGAATGGTAGCCCACTTTATCCAGTTTGTCTACGATAGGCAGCATCTGCTCTGTCGTCATACGGGTAGCGATCAGGGACTGATGGGCGTCACGCAGAATTGTCTCTGTTATTTTAATTGGTTTTTTCGTTGTATCTGCCATTGTAAAACCTCCTTATTATTTTACCTTGAAAACCCGCCGCCGCAGACGGCATCCATTCAGGGATGCCAAGTGCGCCAGTTTCGGCTTTGATGCCCGGCGGCACGCCAATGCGGCGCATGCAGGCCTATTTATACACCGAAGATAGCCATGAAAGTACCGGCCGCCACAGCGGTGCCGATAACGCCGGCCACGTTCGGGCCCATCGCATGCATCAGCAGGAAGTTCGTCGGATCTGCCTCCGCCCCCACCTTCTGGGACACACGGGCCGCCATGGGAACGGCAGAAACACCGGCAGAACCGATCAGAGGATTGATCTTGCCGCCTGTGGCTGTGCACATGATCCGGCCAAAGATCACGCCGCCCGCCGTACCGATGGCGAAAGCGATCAGACCGAGGATAACGATCTTGATGGTATCCATGTTCAGGAACGCCTCGGCGCTGGTAGTGGCGCCCACGGAAGTTCCCAGCAGGATGACAACGATATACATCAGCGCATTGGATGCCGTCTCCTGGAGCTGTTTTACCACGCCGGACTCACGGAACAGGTTGCCGAGCATCAGCATACCGACCAGCGGAGCCGTGGTGGGCAGGATCATACATACAACGATGGTGATAACAATCGGGAATAGGATTTTTTCCAACTTGGACACCGGGCGCAGCTGCTCCATTTTGATCTTGCGCTGCTCCTCCGTGGTCAGCAGTTTCATGATGGGCGGCTGGATGATCGGTACCAGTGCCATGTAGGAATACGCCGCCACGGCAATGGGACCCATGAGCCCCGTCTGCCCCAGTTTACCGGCCAGGAAGATCGACGTAGGGCCGTCCGCGCCTCCGATGATGGAAATGGCAGCCGCAGCTTTTCCGCCAAAGCCCATGAAGATGGCGAAGAAATAAGCCGCATAGATACCCAGCTGAGCCGCCGCGCCCAGAAGGAAACTCCTCGGGTTGGCGATCAGCGGGCCGAAGTCCGTCATGGCACCCACGCCCATGAAGATCAGGGACGGCAGGATACTCCACTCATCCATCAGATAGAAATAGTGTAATAAGCCCGCTGCGTGTTCAATGCCGTTGGCATCCACGTAAGCTTCCGCCATGATATCCGGATAAATATTGACCAGAAGCATACCGAAAGCGATCGGCACCAGCAGCAGAGGCTCAAATCCTTTTGCGATTGCCAGATACAGGAACACACAGGCCACCAGAATCATGATGTAGTTTCCCACAGTCAGATTCATGAAAGCTGTCTGTTCCAGCAGATTTGACAATGTATTTGTCACATAAGACATGTTCGTACCTCCATTCAAGATTCAGCAGCTTGTACCACTGTAATTAGTTCATGGTCGCCAGCACATCGCCGTTCTCCACAGCGTCGCCGACCGCCACATTGATACTCGCCACTGTTCCGTCCTGGGGAGCTACAACCGGGATTTCCATCTTCATAGCCTCAAGGATCACGATATTGTCGCCGGCCTTCACCGCCTGACCCACGCTGGCCTCTACCTTGAACACTTTGCCCGGTACGGAAGCAGCCACGGTCACGGAGCCTGCCCCGGCTGCCGGAGCGGGAGCCGCTGCCTTGGGAGCTGCTGCGGGCGCGGGCGCTGCCTTGGGAGCCGCTGCCCTGGGTGCCGGTGCACCGGTGGACTGTCCTTCCTCTACGGTTACATCATAAACATTGCCATTCACTGTGATCGTATAATTTTTCATGATAAAATCCTCCTGTATAATTAGGCGTTGCGCCATTTCGTTTTATTCTCTTTTCTGATGGAACGAACCACAAAACTGTCCGTGGGCACATTCTCCGAGGCGGCGATCGCAGCAGCGATCACGGCGATCAACTCCATATCATCCGTCTCCTCCGGACTGTTCTGAATCGCCGAAGCTGACGGAGCCTGTACGGGCGCCGGGGGTATGGGTTTGGGTGCCTCATGGCTCACCATGCTCTTGTCGGCCGCCGCGCCGATAAACCGGAACAGTGAGATGATAAAGCTCAGGAATACCAACACAATAAACACGATGCCCACGCCCATCAGCGTGTTCAAACCTGCCCTCTGCAGGTTTTGGGCCAGCGTGTAATTCACATCCATGCTCAGGGATTTCATGGCATAGGTGGCCGCGTCAATATTCAATGTCACTGTAGCCGTTGCCTTCTCAAAGGTCGCGGTGGTGGTGGCGGTAATCACGTCGCCGTCTTCCTCGATCTCCACATCACCGATGGAGGTATAAGCTCCCAGCTCGTCCTTGACAGCCTCATAAGCCGTCACGGCGGATACGGTAAAGCTGTCATCCACATCTTTATAATTATTTATATCCTCGTCGCTCAGCCCGTTCAGTGTGTTCAGTATGTTTTCCACCTGGGCCTTGATGGATTCCTGCATGGTGGGATCCACACCGGAATCCGCACTCTCCCTGGTGCTGCTGCAGGCACCAAGGGCCATCGCACTGATCACAACCAGCAGAAACGCCAGTAATTTTTTACTCAATCTTTTCATCTGCTTCACCTCGCTTTAAACCGTTCCGTGCTTTTTATCCGGACGGTCTTCTCTCTTCGCGTAAAGCATCTCAAATGCGCCGATCACATATTTCCTCGTATCCTCGGGCTCAATAATGGTATCCACATAGCCGCGGGCCGCCGCAGAGGCAACACCGGACTGCAGGGCCGCATACTCAGCCGCCTTCTCATTGACGGTAGCCGCATCCGCATCCGGGTACATGATCTTTGCCGCGGATTTCGCATCCATCATGCCCACCTCGGCTGTCGGCCAGGCATAAACCATATCCGCGCCGATCGCTTTACTGTTCATGGCCACATAAGCGCTGCCGTAAGCAGCGCCCACGATCACATTCACCTTGGGCACTGTGGCATTGGCAAAGGCATAAGTCATGGCGGCCACGGACTTCGCCATATTATTCTCCGCACATTTGGTGGTCTTGAATCCCTTCACGTTGGTCAGGGTCAGTACCGGGATATTGAAAGCGTCGCAGAATTCCACAAACTCGGCGGCTTTCTTCGCTCCCCTGGCGGAAAGAGTGCCGTCCATCTTCTCTGCTAGCTCGCCGTCCTCACCGTAGATCTCACTGCGGTTAGCCACAGCGCCAACCGTAGAACCGTTCAGCTTGATAAAACCGGTCACAATATCTTTGCCATAGCCCGCTTTCGTCTCAAAGAAAATATTGTCGTCGCCGATCCTTGAGAGGGCAATGGCTGTATCACCGGCACATCCTGCAATGTCACTGCAGGCGCGGTTCAGGTCATCCTCACATCCTGTGAAAGTATCGTCGTCCTCATTATTGGAAGGAAGCATGGAAACCAGCACGCGGATCTGGGTCAGAACATCCTCTTCTTTACCCACGTAGTCTACCAGGCCTGTCTCATGGCTCTGATACTCCGCCGAAGCCGTATCACATTTGGATACTTCGTTGCCGTCGATGGTATTGGGCGCATTTACGAAAAGCCTTCCTTTGCCACTCTCCATAAATGTAAAATCCGCCAGTCCGGATACCACGGCCATACCGCCGCCGCAGGTGCCGAATACTGCCGTGATCTGGGGAATGACGCCGGAAGCCAGCGACTGTTTCATATAAATCTCCCCAAAACCGTTCAGGGCGTCCGTTGCTTCCTGCAGGCGCAGACCCGCACAATCCACCAGGCCGATCACGGGCGCTCCCGTCTTCATGGCGAAATCATACAGTCTCGCGATCTTTTTCGCGTGCATCTCACCGATCGTACCGTTTAATACAGCAGCGTCCTGGCTGTATACATAGACCAGGTTGCCGTCAATCACACCATAGCCCGTGATAACGCCGTCGGATGGGGTATCCTTCTCCGACAGATTGAAATCCGTATTCCTGGCTGTAATCCGGCCGCCGATTTCAACAAAGCTGTTGTCATCAAGCAGGGAAGTGATCCTCTGGCTTGCTGCGTTTTGTGCTGTGTTACTCATTTTTCAGCCCTCCATTTTCTATAATAATAATATACACCAATTTCAGCCATGATACATTATAATGTAAGCTCCCCCGTTTTTCAATGGGTATTCGCCCGAAATCTTCCTGAATTTTCATTTTATTTTAATAATTTCCGCACATAGGCCCCGCAGAACAATTCACGCTCCGCGGGGCCGGCGGCCTCAGTCCTTATAATGCCCTTTACAGGCAATGATCCACAAGTTGCCATTCTCATCCATATCATAGATCAGACGGTTTTCCTTGTCTATACGTCTGCTCCAGGCTTTTCTGTATTTCGGTCTGACCATAACTTATTCATCGTCTCCCACCTCAATGAGCTCATGCTGTTGACCCCCTTCCGGAAGAAAGCTGTGCGACTCCCCTGTCAATCATGGCCAAATATTCCGCATTCTGTGCTGCTTTCATAATTTGATTATATTTTTCCAAACTCAGTATCACAAAATTTTTTTCATCTTTGCAGGTAACAATCACCGCTTCATTATGATCCGCCACCGCACATGGCTGCCATCCTTACCTTTCCGGACGAGACGCTAATCGTAGATCTCCTGTTTTCGTTCCGCCACATGGGAAATAATGCCCGCCAGCCTGGACCGCCATCGGCCATCACAGCCCTTTCCGCAGAATCCGGTCAGCCATCCAATCTTACATGCGGCAGATTCCACCGGAAATGCGCAGCCAGAAACCGGATTGCCATGACGACCGCCGACGCGATAAACATGGCCGGAACCTGCCCGAGAAGCCTGTAGATCCATACACAGCACACCGCCCCCGTCACCGAAGCACAGGCGTATACATGTTTCACAAAAATATAGGGCGGCTGACCCGCCATCATATCACGCAAAAGGCCGCCGCCCACACCGGTCAACGTGCCAAGAACCGTCAACAAAAAAACATCTCCGATATACCCCGCATTTATCCCGGTAATCACACCTGCCGCCGTAAATATGCCAAGTCCTATCGAATCCATGATCAGCATGACCTTATCATATACGATACCGATCCTGCCCTGCAGAACATTGACCTTGAAGTACAAGACGGCAAACAGCGCCAGGGCCGTGATGACGGCGGCAATCACATAGACCGGATTGGTCAACGCCCCGGGGACATTTCCGAGAATGATGTCCCTTGTCATACCGCCGCCCACGGCCGTAATCACTCCCAGCACACATACGCCAAAAACATCCATTCTACGGTGAATCCCAACCATTGCGCCGGATGCGGCAAAGGCAATCGTTCCGATCAATTCCATACCAGTTACGATAAGGCTCTGAATTTCCATATTTCCTTCCCCTGTTTATCTATCCCAAACTTACTCGTAACAGTTCAGCCAAGCTGAACTGTTACACTTACTTTTCACCTTCCCGGCATTTTTCTACCCAAAAGGCCGTGTACATCGGCAGATCCCGGGACGCGTCCTTTCCGGAATACATATTTTTGTGGATACGGTATACGCCGTCCTCCAGAGAGCCATACAGCCATTCCCAGTCAATCTCCAGCACCTCGGAACCCTCGGCAGGAATACTATAGGCCAAATCCGCCCATGCAACCTCCGCGTATACAGGCTGGGTTTTCCATTCCCCTTCCGTATACTGCTCCAGCTCGTACCAGGAGCCAAAATTATACTCCGCCTCGTCCCGCGTCCCGCCCGGCATATGGGTGAACTGCAATTTCAATCCCGTGGGCGCAACGTCCCAGACCTCCATCTGGATATCCGGCTCACCATGGATGACAAAGGGTGCGCAGACATGTTTCCGTGCCTCCTCCATGGCTGCCGTCTTCTCATCCATATCCTCATAATCCGCGTCCAGAACTTCCCCGGGAAAAACATATTTTTCCAGGCAATAGATACCGGGGGGCAGCTCGCCGTAAAGCCATTGCCATTCTATATCTATTGCCTCCGGTTTATCCGCCGGGACATTATAATAGGAAGTATTTCCGCACCTTCCGGTGATAATGGGAACCTGGTGCCATTCTCCGTGCATGTACCGTTTCAATGTCTCGAACTCATCATAGCGCCAGGCATCCCCGTCCTCCGCAGCCGACAGGAGGAACCTGCCGCCCTGGGCCGTCACCGGGCCGTCGGAGACAAAGGTTACATCCGGACAGGTATTGGGGCCGTTTAGATAGGTGTCGCCCTGCAGCTCCGATGGAAAATCACTCTCTGTTCCCAAATTACCGGATGCGGTATGTTCTGTGTCCTGGGGTTGCTCCATCCCTTGCCCGGCCACCGTTCCTTCTGTGATACCGGATGCTGTTCCGCTGTTTCCTCCGTCATTTCCCGGCTCTTTTGCTATTCCATCGGTATATGCCGCTGATCTTTCCACGGATGATGCGCCGCCATCCTCCGTCTGCTTTCCTGTTCCACAGGCCGTTATAACCGCGCCCATCACGCAGATTGCCAGACCGGCTCCTGCCAGTTTCTTTCTCTTCATAATCTGTCACCTCCAAATATGGCTGAATATCGAAAAAAACTTCCCATATCCTGCCTGATATCATTAAAACGCAGATGAGATGACAAATACTACGTCTGCCCTTGACATACCCTTTTTTATACTCACGAGCACTTTGATTTGCCAGCGTTATTGCCCGTATATGCCCACGAGCGCCAATGAAT
>DPJQ01000094.1:8021-8472 GCA_003542935.1 Lachnospiraceae bacterium
ATATGCCCACGAGCGCCAATGAATTTCATTTGAATTAAATGCAGATGTGTTGTCCTTCATGGGCTGTCTCCTCTTACGCCAATACTGGTTTGTCAGTACCTGCCGCGATAGATTTCCTTCGCCTGGGACGTCCACTTTCTGACAAACTCTGTCTTGGCCTCAGTGTAGGCATCCCTGTTATGCTCATATTCCCGCCAAAGCTTTAGCTTCATTTTCTCATATTGGTCTGCAATATCCGTATGCTCCATGAGATAATCCCGGAAATACAGCTCGTCATGATCTCCGGCATATCTTACATGTACATGAAAAACTCTGTCGGCAAATCCGTTTTCCGTATAGCCTTTATTGCATGAAATTCTATAGCTGCTCTGGCTCATGCAGATATAGCCGTTATTTTCTAATACCTTTTTGCTATCCAACAGACTACTGTACTGGCATAATGACAATTGAA
>DPJQ01000018.1:0-1132 GCA_003542935.1 Lachnospiraceae bacterium
TTGTAGTTAATGAGCAAATACTACATAAAATGCATTTCTTTTGATCATTTTCTATAAATCCGACAGTGAAATTCGGTCGTATGCGCCATTTTTCTTATCTTCCGGGTGTGGTTCCAATCCGATAACCGTAATATCTTTCTGGTCTGGCCCAAAAACCCAGTACATTCTCATTGCACCACTGGTTTTATTTTCCAGATAAGACTGCCACACTTTCATTCCATAACGTCTGGATAATGGCTCTATTTCATGGGTTTGAAGGCTTGGATAACCCGGATCAGCCGACAACAGCTTTAATGCCTTTCCCCACTTTCTATACAACTGTTCTTCCTTCTTTTTTATATTCCCAGAACGATATTTCTCCTGTAAATCTAACCAAAGTTCCTGCATTTCAGGAATTCCCATTCGTATATTAAAATTCATTCTTTATTCTTTTTAAAAATCTGACAGGTCAATAGCCGGAGAAACATCGCCTCTTTTAAAGTTACTTACTGCACGATCCATATCTGCCAGGGTTCTGGCTGAAATACTCTCTGGCACTGCCAGTTCCCGAGGTTCCAAAATAATGCAGCCATTTCCATATTCTTTTACATTATAATACTGATAAGCAGCTCCTCTGAGCGTAATCCTTTTTTTATTATCCAGATGCGCAACATAATCTTTCATTGCTTCCATTATCAACACCTCCTATGCAAGTATTTTGTGGGAAATCCCACCTCTTGTTATTATAATACACTTTTCTATATTTTCTGTCAATCCAATTTTGCTTATTCCTATACGCTTAAAATATACATACGCTGGCAGATGGCAGACGGCAGATAATGCTCACACATCCAATTAATTTCAGGACTCTCCCCTAAAACACATCCAGATTGTGTGATAAGTTCTCGATTGCCTCTTTTTTCTTTGCGTCTGTGACCTCCGCATATATATCCATTGTTGTTTCGATGTTAGCGTGGCCCATAACAGCCTGAATGACTTTCACATTTGTTTCTTTTTCGCAGAACCTCGTACAAAAGGTATGCCGCAAATGATGACAGGAAAAATGCGGGATAATGACCGGTTGTCGTTTTTCTTTTCCTTTATCTTTTCTGCCGCCGCCCTCAGCGCCTTCCCGTCAATCACGATATGTATC
>DPJQ01000018.1:1359-1712 GCA_003542935.1 Lachnospiraceae bacterium
AATCACGATATGTATCCCCTTCGTGCTTAAGATGTTTCCAATCCACTGCCAACGGCCTGACCAGGAAGGCAGCCTTAATCCACCTCCAGATTTATATGGAGTCGCTCCAGTAGTTCACGCTGCTCATCAGATATCCTAGATATGATCTTATTCCCATCCATATAAATCAGATAGATTGTTGACAGGCATTTTAAGTGTCTACAGGTTGTGGATATTTCTTTCCGGGAACCCGCCTTGAAGTTCGCTTGTAGAGGTAATACTTCTCCCTTTTTTCTTGACCGTGGTGCCTCTGGTTCGATACTCCTGTACCCAATCCGGATATGTTTTTTCTGTTTTTGGCATAATGTCCTCCT
>DPJQ01000018.1:1994-2338 GCA_003542935.1 Lachnospiraceae bacterium
TGTTTTTGGCATAATGTCCTCCTTCCGAAAACTTTGTTTTACGCGGTCTCTATGTATAAGTATAGCATACCTATGCTTATAGATATTTACCTCTATAGCAACAAAAAGTCGAGAGTAAAATGCCACTTTGTATAGCAGCTTTTACCCTCGTTAAATCCTATACTCTATTACTTATTTATTTTTCTTCATGAAACAACCCTACTATTTTTATTATGCCCGGACACAAAAACCACAATCCGTTTCCCGTTTGGAACTCTCTTGATATTTCTCCGCCGCAGAACTATACTGGAGATATAAAAACTTTGGCGTTGATCTTTTTATTTCAAGGAGGAACCCCATGTACC
>DPJQ01000018.1:2590-13155 GCA_003542935.1 Lachnospiraceae bacterium
TCAAGGAGGAACCCCATGTACCCAAAGCCCGCCGAAAAACAGCGTTTCCTGGCCATCGCCGTCCTGGCAGCCGTTCTGGCCCTGCTGGCCGGCTGGTATTTCACTTTGCGCAAAGGGGTCTATGTCGGGGATAAATTCTATTACAAAACCAGTGACACCCGATATGCGCACAGCCCGACCCGCACAATCGAGCTTACTTCTGATGCAGAGTTCACCATTCTGTCGGGCTCCGACCGGCAGACCGTTTCCTTCCGTGCAGATGGCAGCCGTATAACCTTTACGTTTCCGGACGGTGAATCTCTGGCCGGCACCTGGAACGGGGACGACCTCATGGGACCCAAAGGCCTTCCCCTGGGATGGGATGAGATCAATATTTTAATAAACGGCGAGCCTGACCGGCTGAGCAATCCGGCCTGGGGCCTGGCGCTGGGCCGCATCTATTTCGGAAAAACCGAGACCATATCCGATTGGTTTGTACCGTTCCTGGGAATCCTCATTTACATCATAGGAATCGCCACCATCCTGAAGCCGGATGAGGTTCACTTTTTCCTCCGCAGATGGCAGTACACGACTCCCGAATTGTCGGATTCCGGCAGAACGCTGGAACGGATCAGCGGCGCTGCCATAGCCGTCCTGGGCCTTGCCGTCATGTCCGGGCTGCTGCTCTGGTTCTTGAGCCTGTAGATTTCCGGAAATTGATTTTTCAGAAATACGGCTTTAGCCAAAGTCCGGGTATAGCGGAAGGAAGGGCTCATAAGAGCCCCCTGTCATGCCCCAATTTCCTCCGTGAAAAGCAACCACTGCAGGGCTATGCCGGAGCCATAAGGATGTAAGACGGATTACCGGACGCCGTATTTTTCCAGATATTCGTCAAATCTGTCTTTATCCTTGACATCGCCCGTGCAGATAAAGCACAGATCTTTCGCACTGCCTGAGATCTCCACAACATCGTCGATATAGCGCAGCTCATCGGCGCTGTTGATAAACACTTGGCATAATTTCCCGGCCGCCCGGATCTTTTTATAGATATCCGGCCATTTGTCCAGCCCGGGAGCCCCGGCGCCGTTGATCCACTGCACGCCGTCCAGCTCCGGAACGGTGAGGATCGAGTCCAGATGCCGGACCGCATCCGGACCGTCCAGATGGTAGATCGTCCTCGGAATATACCGGCACTCCTGCTCCAGGATCGGCATATAGAAATCATCATACATATCCGCGCTGATCATGGCAGAGAAATCATTCTGTAATACGAAATACGGTTTCCGGGACAGCATCGTGGCCCAGCAGGTATAGCCCGGAATCCTGTCCGGATCGATGGCCCCAAAGAAATCGTCATACGCTTTCTTGAACTGCTCATGGATATTCCAGGCCGCTTCCTTGACCGCGTCCTCCTCCATACAGAGATCCAAAAGCAGGTCGTTGGAATCGCAGAGGGACGCCAGTACATCGTAAACGCCGCCGAAATCCGGCACGCCCACCGCCACCGTTCCCTGAAAATGCTCCTGTACCTGTCTGGTCAGCGCGATGGAACGCTGATACAGCGGCAGGGCGCGGTCCAGCTGAACAGCGGCGGCCTCCTCCAGCGTCCGTTTCCCATGGCCCTCATTAAAAAACCACACCGTCCCCAGCTGCTTGTTGATGTTGTGCTGCTGGCCCAGATAGCCTCCCAGCACGCCGGTGGGCCTCATATAGAATACCGGAAACGCGTCCCCCAAAAATTCCACGCCGCTGTAAGCCGCATCGATGCGCCGCACCGCTTCCTCCACAGGGCACTCCATATCATAGCTGGCCTCCAGAATTTCCTTTCTGTAGTTAGATCCGAAAAAGTCACCGGTCAGCGCCGTGCTCATGTTGGTCAGAGTTACCTGGATAATCGGGCGGTCCAGCTTATGCTCCCACCACAGCTCAAAATCATCCTGAATCTTTTTATATTTTTCTTTTGCAAATTGAATCATATCGTTTCACTTCCTTTTCTTTATACTCTGCTGTTTCCTGGGCCGGAGCATGGCTGCGCCGATGATGCCCGCGTCATTTCCCAGCTTGGCCCGAATCACCCTGGGGACCCCGATCTCCATCCCGGCGAAGGTCTGCGCCCCCAGCCTCCGGTTGATTTTTTCCAGAAATGCCTCTCCGGCATTTGACACACCGCCGCCCAAAATAATGATCTCCGGACGGAATATAGTGATAAACGTAGACATACCGGCCGTCAGATATTCCACATACTGGTCCACCATCTTTTCCGCCAGCGGATCCTTCTGCTCCCAGGCATCAAAGATCTGGCGGACGGTGAGGGCCTCCGGGACGCCGCCGCAGGCTTCCCACAGCAGGGAATCGCGCCCCGGAGCGGCCGCCATCTCCTCCCGGGTCATCCCGGCCAGGGCACGGGCCGAACAGTAGGCCTCCATACACCCATACTGGCCGCAGGTGCACTGGCGCCCGTTGTAGACCAGTTTGGTATGGCCCAGCTCACCGCCCATACCGTCGGCCCCGGCGTAGATCCTGCGGTTGAGGATGATGCCGCCTCCCACGCCGGTGCCCAGGGTCAGCATGACCGCATTGTCATAATCTTTACCGGCGCCGGCCAGGATTTCCCCATAGGCGGCGCAGTTGGCGTCGTTCTCCACTACGACGGGCAGTTTCGTATGTCTGGCCAGCGCGTCAAGGATCGCTACGTTTCTCCATCCAAAGCAATTGGCATGTACCAGAAGCCCTGTCTCCGGGTTTATGTAGCTGGGCATACCGATTCCCCAGTACTCTACATCCGCTTCACTAAGGCCGACGGCCGTTAACGCCGCCCCGGACACGTCCGCCATGGCCCGGACGATCTCTTCCAGGCTCCTGCCGGCGCCGGAGGGAACGGATTTTCTGGAGATGATTTCATACCGCTCCGTCACCACACCGGCCGCCAGGTTTGTACCTCCCACATCAAGGCCCAAATGATATTTCATAAACTATACCTCGTTCTGTCAGATATTCCCTTCCGCTTTTCCCCCGTTATTTGGTGCGCGTGCGGACGTCAAAGGCGACCGCGATGATGAAGATGATCCCCTTTACCACGTACTGGTAGGAGATATCCACGCCCAGGAGGTTCATCCCGTTTGTCAGTGAGGTGATGACCAGGGCGCCGATCAGGGTATTCGTCACTTTTCCGATACCGCCGGATACGGCTACGCCGCCGATATAGGATGAGGCGATAGCGTCCATCTCGAAGGCAAGGCCGGCCGTGGGGGTCGCGGACTGCAGCCGGGAGGTATACAGGATACCCGCCAGGGCGGCCAGCACACCCATGGAGCAGAAAGCAAAAAGGGTCACGGCTTTTACATTCACGCCGGAGAGCTCCGCCGCGCTGTCGTTTCCTCCTATGCCGTAGATGTAGCGGCCCAGCCGGGTCTGGTTCAGCATAAAATTATAGCCCAGCAGTACCACACCTACGATCACGGCGGTGAGAGGGATCCCCTGATAGCTGGCCAGCACACCCGCAATCAAGGCAATGCGGTCAAAAGGTGTATGCCCGCCTCCACCGGAAAATCCGGGATAAAGCCGTTAGACAGCAGGTTAAACGTGGCATTGTTGATGATGATCGTACCCGTGGACTGAAGAGAAATACTCAGAAGCCCGCGGAAAATAAACATACCTGCCAGAGTGACCACAAAGGCCGGTACTCCCACCCTTGTCACCAGAATGCCCTGGTATAAACCGATCACCAGACCGATGAGCAGAACAATCACGATCGTCAGCCACACATTCATGTGCTTCTGTTCCAGCAGGATCGCCGCCACGGCGCCGCTGAAACCGGCCGCATACCCTACGGACAGGTCGATATGCCGCAGGATCAGAATCAGCGTCATGCCGATGGCCAGCACGGCAATATAACCCGCCTGATTCACCAGGTTGGACAGGTTCCTCGCCTGGATAAACACGCCGCCGGTTCTCCAGGTAAAGAAGACCATAATGATAACCAACGCAATATACATAATATAGTCTCTGACATTCTCTTTCAGCAGAGTCAGAATCTCTTTTCCCACACTCTGATTTTTCATTCTGCTTTCCTCCTACGAGCTTATGGCCATGGCCATAACTTTTTCTTCGCTTGCTTCCTCCGCACTCAGTTCACCGGTGATCGTCCCCTCCGACATGACGTACAGCCGGTCGCTCATCCCCAGGATCTCCGGCAGCTCGGAGGAGATCATGATGATACTCATCCCCTCTTCCACCAGCCGGTTCATCAGCGTATAGATCTCATACTTCGCGCCGACATCTATGCCCCTTGTCGGCTCGTCCAGGATCATCACCCTGGGTTTTGCCAGCATCCATTTTGCCAGCTGTACCTTCTGCTGGTTTCCGCCGCTTAAGTTGCCTACCCTCTGTTTGATCGACGGCGCCTTGATGTTGATGGATTCTCTGTACTCATTGGCAATCTTGATCTCCTCGTTCTGATTGATGACAACCCCCTCGCACAGAGCTTCCAGACTGGCAATGGATATATTGTACTGAATGTCCTGGATCAGAAACAGGCCGTTGCCCTTCCGATCCTCCGTCACATACGCTAGCCCTTCCCGGATCGCCGCTTTGGGGCTGGCAAAAGAAACCTGTTTTCCGTTTATGTACATCTCACCGCCGGTAATGCGGTAGCCCGCGGAATTTCCAAAGATGCTCATGGCAAGCTCCGTCCTGCCCGCCCCCATCAGCCCCTGGACGCCCACAATCTCACCTTTTCTCACCTGGATGCTGCACTGATGCAGGATCTCCCTGCCTTTCCTGGGATCGAATACGGTCCAATTCCTTAACTCAAGCTGCACTTCACCCGGTTCATGCTTCTCCCGTCTGGGATAGATCTGCGTCAGCGCCCGACCCACCATGTTTTTGATGATCTCGGCCTCGGTGATCTCCTTCTCATGGCAGTCCATGGAACAGACCGTAGAGCCGTCCCGCAGAACCGTAATGGTATCGGCAATCGCCGTGATCTCCTTGAGTTTATGGGAGATCATAATGCAGGTTACGCCCCTCCTGCTCAGTTCACGGATCAGTTTCAGCAGGTTCTCGCTGTCGTCTTCATTCAACGCCGCCGTGGGTTCATCCAGAATCAAAAGCTGCACATTTTTACTGAGAGCCTTGGCGATCTCCACCAGCTGCTGCTTTCCCACTCCCAGCTCCTTGACTTTCACGGACGGGTTTACGTCCAGTTTTACCTTCTTCAGCATCTCCCCGGCCCGGATGATGGTCTCATTCCAGTCAATCTTCTTTCCCTTCATGATCTCATGGCCAAAGTAGATATTTTCATAGACGGTCAGCTCCGGTATAAGGGCCAGTTCCTGATAAATAATGGCAATCCCTTTTTGCTCGCTGTCCGCAATGTTTTTAAATTTTTGTTCCTGCCCGTCGAAAAGAATTTTTCCCGTATAGGAGCCGTGGGGATATACGCCGGACAATACCTTCATCAGTGTGGACTTGCCCGCTCCGTTCTCACCTACCAGACAATGGATCTCCCCCCGTTTCACCTGGAAATTCACATTGTCCAATGCGCGGACTCCCGGGAACTCTTTCGTAATGTTTTGCATTTCCAGAATTATATCGCTCATGTAATCCTCACTCTTTCTGTAACCGGCTGCAGCCAAACTGCCCGGATGTGCTTTCGGCACCGCAATACAAAATCTGTATTCCGGTGCCGAAGTTTAGTATACTATGCGGTCCATACCGGGCAATATCATCTATTCCAGTCCGGTAAAATCGGCCGCGTCATAGTATTCGGAATCAAAGATGTATTCCTGCATGGTATCCTTCGTCACAGACAGTACCTCCATCTGGTACATCGGGATCTCCGCCGCACCGTTGTCGTAAACAGCATTGGTGTCCGCCTGGCCGTCAGTCAGGATCTGGGTAGCCATATCCACCGCGGCCTGGGACAGAAGCCTGGTATCCTTCAACACGGTCATGGACTGTTTCCCGTCAATGATGTACTGGATCGAAGCGCTCTCGGCGTCCTGCCCGGTGATCACGTAGCTGGTCACATCCGGGTCAATGGCAAATACATCCGCGATCGAGCGGCTAGTTCCATCATTGGGCGCCAGGATGAACACATCCCCTTTGTCCTCGGCAGATGCCGCGGTCAGGTTTGCCTCCGCTTTGGATTTGGATACTTCAAAATCCCAGTCCGTCGTGATCTGGCCAAGGATGGTGGACATCTGGTCTCTGTCAAGCTCCGGCGTATCGGCCAGGGCCTCTGCCTCCGAAGAATTCTTGATCACGAAGGTTCCGTCCGCAATCTTGGGCTGAAGCACCTGCCAGGCTCCCTCAAAGAACAGGAACGCATTTTCATCTGTGGTCGCGCCCGCGTACAGGTACAGCGGATTGCCCTTTGTGTCGCCGGCCTGCTCGATCAGGTAATTACCCTGGGCCACGCCCACGGAAGTGCTGTCAAAACCTACAATATAATCCAGCTTGTCCGTTCCTGTGATCAGGCGGTCATAGCTGATCACCGTGGCGCCGTTGTCCGCCGCGTAATCCACGGTGGACGCCGCCGCCGCGCTGTCCTGGGGGCACAGGATCAATACCTGGACGCCATTGGATACCAGTGTTTCCACATTGGCCTTCTCCGTGGCGGAGGAGCCCTGGCTGAACAGCACCTGGTAAGTAAATCCTGCCTGTTCCAGAATCTCGCCAAACCTGGTCTCATCCTGGATCCATCGGGGCTCATCCTTGGTGGGCAGTACGATACCCACCTGTACCCCGCTGCCATCGGAAGCCGCCGCGGATCCGGCCCCTTCGCTTCCGGAAGGCGCTGCGGACATCTCGGCATCGGCGCTGCTGCCGGCATCTGCCGCAGGCTCACTGGATGCCACGGAGCCGGAACCGCCGCAGCCCACCAGGCCAAAGGCCATCGCTCCTGCCATTACTAAAGCCACTAATTGTTTTTTCATTTTGTTTTTCCTCCCTGTTTTTAATAAACAAATATTATCACTATAAAACAGGTCATACAATGTTTGTGTCTGTCATAAAGTTTATTCATCTTGCTTTTCATGGGAAATAGAAGTATACTTTATTTTAAGCTTTTATAGTAAAGAAAGGATTTTATACGATATGCTTTGTGATGAAAAAGGCGTACTGCCGGGCTCGGAATTTTTCTTCTTTACCCCCACGGAGGTATTTGAGTCCTACTACTATTATCTTCTTGTAAGCGGCCATTTTTTCTGCGACGAAACATACCTGATTCGGCGCAATTCCCATCTGGGGCCGCTGATTCTGTTAATGGATGAGGGGGAACTGTATGTAGAGTATGAGGGAGAAACAAGAATTGCCTGCAAAAATGATCTGGTATTGCTCAACTGCGACCGGCCCCATGCCTACTATCCCGGAAAGCACTGTGAGTTCTATTTTTTCCATATCGGGGGAAAGGGCTGTCGGGAGATCACGGATAATCTGATTCAAATGAACCATGGCTTCATATTTAAGTTACAGAACTTCCGGGAGATCCGCAATATCATGGAGCCCTTGATCTCAAAAATGTATTTTGCTAACAATATACCGGAAAAAGATCAATCGGTGGCCGTCTACGAAATTCTCTGTGCGATCCAGGCCTCCGGCGATCTGGCGCCCGCCAGGGCGCTGCCGAACCGGGATATCATTGACGATGTCGTAAACTACATGCGGGCCCATCCCGAGCGCAATTTCACAATCCGGGAGCTGGCGGGCCTGGCGAGTATGAGCCCCCACTATTTTTCCCACCAGTTCAGGGAATTTATGGGGATATCGCCGATCGCTTACATGGCTAACCTGAAGATTGATCTGGCTAAGACTATGCTTTTATATACCGGCAACCCTGTCAACCTGATCAGCGAATTACTGGGATACAGCTCCAGCTGCAGCTTCATCAATGCGTTTAAATCCAGGGTAGGTATATCACCGGCCGCCTACCGGAAAAAACCGCTGGACGGACGCGGCGGCCGGAAGCCGGGCGATACGACGCAGCTGCGGTGAGCGGATGCGGAGCATTCATCCCATGGATATCGTGTATGGGGCTGACACCTCAAAATTGTTGACATATGTGACACTATATGTTATATTCTAAACAAAATTCTATGTATACAGTAATCGCAACATTCTTGACACACGTAATATTACGTGTTACATTTACCTATGATATGGAGAAAGACCAAAATGCCAATGACATCGCGGGAGATGATAAAACTTCTTAAGAAAAACGGTTTTAGGATAGTTGGGCAAAATGGTTCCCATGTAAAAATGAAAAACGAAGTTACAGGATGTCAGACGGAAGTTCCTTATCATAACACCGACCTCAAAAAGGGATTAGAGCAAGCTATATTAAAACAGGCGGGACTGAAATAGCCCCTGCCAAAACAGGAGGCCCTATATGAAAAAATTATTTTATCCGGCATTATTCCACAAAGCAGAGGAAGACGGTTTCTGGGTTTCTTTTCCCGATATTCCGGAATGCCTCACGCAGGGTGATGATATGACACAAGCTTATGAAATGGCTACAGACGCACTTGGCCTGGCATTGACCTGCCGCGAAAAAGAACAACAGCCGATCCCTGCCGCTTCTGACCCCACAATGATCACGCCGGAACCGGATGCTTTTCTTGTCGTGATCGAGTTTGATATGCTCGCTTACAAAAAACGCACAAACTCCCGCGCAGTAAAGAAAACCTTGAGTATCCCGGAATGGATGAATGAAGCAGCTATAGCTATGGATCTGAATTTTTCCCAGATTCTTCAGGAGGCCCTGCTTTCCAAGATACAGTCATAGAAGATTTAACAGAATTCATTATTTTTATACCCGCGAGTATAGACAGACAGGAAAGGAAAAACATATTATGGCACAGACATCCGCACAGGAAACCTTTTATACAATCGACGACATATACCATTTGCCGGAGGGCTCACGGGCAGAGCTCATTGACGGCCAGATCTATTACATGGCTCCGCCCAGCCGCAGACATCAGGATATCTTATCCTTTCTTCATCTGGCCATCGGCAACCATATGGCAAAAAAACATGGCGGATGCAGAGTCTACCCCGCCCCTTTTGCTGTTTTTCCTTTTGCCGACGAATCCAGATATTTTGAACCGGACATTTCCGTCATCTGCGATGAAAGCAAACTGGATGAACGCGGCTGCAACGGCGCCCCGGACTGGATCATAGAGATCGTTTCCCCCGGCAGTAAAGCCATGGATTACTATACCAAGCTGTTCCTTTACCGGCAGGCCGGAGTGCGGGAATACTGGATCGTGGATCCGCTGAGGGAAAGCATCCTCGTCTATGACATGCAACAGGCCGCCGCGCCTGCGGTGTATACGTTTACCGATACCATTCGATCCTGTGTCTATGACGATCTGGAAATTGATTTTTCGGAAATGCGGCTTTAGCCAAAGTCCTGATCCGCGGTGTCCCCTTCTACACCCTCCTGATCTGCTGCGCCGCCTTGATCCGCGGCATCTTTTTTTGTACCGCTCTTACCTGTGCCGTCCTCTTTTTGATCATTCTCATTCGCGGTGTCGCTTTCATCTTCATCTGTGACAGCTACATCCGCAGCACTTTCCTCTACAGCGCTTTCATCTATGACGCTTTCTGTTTCATCCTCCTTATCTACAACATCTTTGGAGGGTTCCATTTCATCCGCAGTTTCTCTGTCTACAATATCCGTATCCGCATCGTCTATCCCGTCAGGGGCTTCTCCTGTATCATCCTCCTGCTGTTCGTCAAGAGGCGGCTCTTCTTCCTTTTCATCCTGATCCGTCAGAACCGTCAGAACCGGCTCAACTTTCCAGGTAACCGTAACTTCCGGATGAACAGAAATATCGCTCCAGCCGGCATCCGTACTACAGTCTCCTATCAGGCCAAAAGAATAGGTCCTTTCCGTGTCTGCCCCGGCATCCTCCGGGATGCCCGGCAGTTCGGCACAAATAGACACCTCGCCGTCAGCAGACATCGGCTGCTCATTTCCCGCGTCATCCACAAGCGCCAGGTAAACACAGCAAGAAGCGTCCTCCGGAAAATCTTTATCCTGCACAAACTGCATATCGTCGGCATCCCGGATACCGGCGGATATCGTTATCCTCACCGGTACGTTGCTGCGGTTTGTCACAGTCAGCTTGTCGCTGCTTCCCGAATAATCGTATTTTCCTTCCGCACGGTTATGAAAAAGAAGGTTGGCCCCCTTTTCCACCACCCCGCCGCCATAGATGGAGGCATCCGTCTCATAGATGAGGTTTTGCGGGTCGATCATAAAGTCAAAAGGACTCTCCTCATCTTCCTGCAGGGTGGGAAGATCTACGGAAAGGCTTTCCTGTTCCACAGCCTCCGTCGGCGAAACGTCCTGTTCTGCCGCAAATGTTTTCAGGGATTCTGCCGTAATCATGGCAAATATAGTGATAAACACCCATAACTTTCTGCTCTTTATGATATTCATAACAGTCTCCTCTCTTTTTACCTGCTATATTCACTACTCATAATAGCCCTTTCTTTTCCGGATCTGCTTTTTCTATACTGGCGATCACTTTGATTTGCCAGCGCTATTGCCCGTATATGCCCGCGAGCGCCAATAAATC
>DPJQ01000018.1:13433-14120 GCA_003542935.1 Lachnospiraceae bacterium
GCCCGCGGGTATATACCTGCTGCCATTCAAACCGCCATTTTTTCATAATCCGCCAGTCCAAAAGCCCGCAGGGATTCCTCCGAAAAAATCAACTTTTCATCCAGCAAATGTACTTTTTCCTCCGGATATTGTTTCACGAGCTCCCCGTACAGCTGCCTTTTCGATCGGCTATAGGTATTAGCTACTACAATGGCATCATAAGGATGATCAGAGAGTACTGCAGGCGCTTCCACAGGCAATCCCATCGTCTTAAGCTGGACGTAATTCCGGTCTACCCATGCAGCCACATGGCAAAATCCCGTTTTCTCCAGGAATCTGTACAGTCTCTGCCCATAAGTCCCGGCTCCATAAAGGATAATCTCCATCCCTTTCTTTACTTTGGGGAAAGGGAACAGGTAATCCAGCTTCTCATAGCCCCTGTACAGACCGTCGGCGCGGGCGGTCATAATAAACAACATATACGCTTTCCACTGTTGACGCAAATCAAAAATATCCGCGGATTCCTCAAAACTCTTATTCACTGTCCGATACAGGGTGCGGAAGCGTTCCCGCTCGGCGCTTTGTTCCGGGATTTCTTTTACCATGGAAAACGCCGTCTGCCGGTAATGGTACAGACATTCCCGCATCACATAGATACTTTCCGCGTGCAGCAGACAGGGATATGTACAGGCAGCATCCTCCCCCATC
>DPJQ01000018.1:14428-14744 GCA_003542935.1 Lachnospiraceae bacterium
GTACAGGCAGCATCCTCCCCCATCGTAAGGCGCTCATCCACCGCAAACTGAAATTGTTCCAACCTCTCCCGCCGGAATAACTTTGCATATAACCCCGGTAAAATGCCCCATTCAAAAAATGCCTCTTTCGCGATCATTTCCGGGTAGACGTCCTGCAGCATCTCCCTTTTCCCGTACCGGCCTTCCCGCAGCCCATGCCGCACCTCCTTATGGACGGCCCCGGTATCCTCAGACTGCGCACACATCACTACATCCACATCCTGCTCTGTCATTTTAGCATAAAGGCGCCGAAACATATCCGGCTCGATCCAGTCAT
>DPJQ01000018.1:15047-26311 GCA_003542935.1 Lachnospiraceae bacterium
CATATCCGGCTCGATCCAGTCATCGGCGTCCACATACCCTATATACTCCCCGGACGCGATCTTAAGTCCATCTTTCCTTGCTTTGACGACTCCTTCATTCCCTTTTGACAGCACTTTGACCCTTGAATCCTTTTTCACGTACGCCTCGCAGATCTCGGTGCTTCCGTCCGTCGACCCGTCATTAATAAGAATGACCTCTATCTCCTTATACGTCTGCCTGCATATGCTGTCCAGACATCTTTCCAGGAAAATTCCGGCATTGTAGACTGGAACTATTATGCTAATCATGTTTTTCCCGCCTCCCACGGTACGATATCCACGCGTATATACGGTTCATTTAACCATCTTATACGGCGTACAAAACTGTTTCCGTATCCACATAACTGTAATGTCTCAAATACAATTTATAATCCGGACACAACTCCAGGATCTTCAAGGGAATATCCAATATATCTTCCGGCTTATGGTACACACATATGGCAAGCTTAGGCTTATACTCCCGTATTATGCCGACAGCCCCCGACAGAGCTTCCGTCTCACTCCCCTCAATGTCCATTTTGATAAATGTTACGGGTTCACCGCCCAGCCTGCTGTCCAGCGACGTAACCGGAACCACGGTATCTCCGCTGTCGGACACCCTGCTGTTCGCTGTCTGTCCCGAGGAAAAACGCAGCACTTTTTCACCGCTCCACAGCCCCTCCCTGAACACCTGCATTTTCTGATAGCATTCTGCGAAACGGGACAGCTTTTGATAATTCTCTCCGTCCGGCTCAAAAGCATAGACAGCCTGATATTTGCCTTTGCACCAATTCATAAACTTCAGGCTGTCACCACCGTCCAGCGATCCTCCATCCACAAATATTTCATTCCCGCAGGGACGCAGAATCCCCGGGTCAAAATACTGCGGACAGTTCCCGATCCACCATGCCCGATCCGGCACGAAAATATGGTCTTCCGCTATCCCTAATGCGAGCAGCTGGCGGAATATCCCGTCGGGAGATGTATTGACCCCAATGACCACCCGGCTGCCTTTCTCTATTTCCTCCGGCGGTATGACAACCGCACCATTCCGCTGCGCCCCCCACAGTTTCTTATCATTATCCGCAAAACATCCCACCTGCACACCGCGTTCCCGGAGAACCGAGCAGACCGACCTTCCTGCGAACCCGGCACCAAATATGACAACCTCCCCGGCGTATCCTGCCAGCCAACGGGTCAGACGGTAAACGATATCCTCCGAACCATATCGCTCTATCTCTTTATTCACAATTTCCGTAATGGCATCCCCGCAGCCGCTCACGGAATACTCCAGTCTTTTCAAAAAAATAAACCGGGACACTTCGTCTTGTAAGCATGAATATATTTTTTTAACCGCCTCGTATATGTGCATATATCTATTCCTCCTGCACATTCTTCACACATTTCCATACTTCCGTCATCTGGCATCATGCGCAGACCCTTTTCCGATCCCTGCCTATCCCGTTTCTCCCGACAACCGGTTTTGGTAGGCTTTGTACATATCTCTTGTTCCTTCCCGCTCTTCCTCAGTCTGCCAGGATGCCCCAAAATGGTGGACGGCGCAGGTGGCGGCAGTCGCCTTTCCGGTTCCCCACACAGACACCGGCGAAAAAAATTCCGTCGGATAGGCCGTGATCTCACCGCTCCTCTGGTAATTGTTCCGGGCCTCTATCCCGAACCTTTGGATCACCCTGGTCTGCCGCGCCGGACAGGGCGTCAGATCCATACTCCCGTCCGTCTTTATGAATGCAAGTGTGTCGTACTCATCCATCAAAGCCTTTAGATATGGGTGTCCTTTCACAGCCCCAAACCCCAGGCCCAGATTTATGTGGTTCTGATCCTCAAACCCGCAGAACATACGGTCAGAAAGCAGCCCCTCCAGGCTTTTCACCAGTTCCACATCACAGTCCAGATAGATTCCTCCCTGCTCATATATAACGGCCAACCGCGCGTAGTCGGACACGAACGCCCATTTTTTCTTTTCATATGCCTGGTGCATATACCGGTTCCCATGCACGTTAAAATTCGACTCATCCCATCTTCTGATCTCATAATCAGGACAATAGCGCCGCCATGTTTCCATATACCCGAGATATTCTTCCGGAATATCCCCGCCGCCAAACCAGCAGTAATGAATCACTTTCGGTATCCGCCTGACACCCGCCCTGTCTATTACGTAAGGCTCCGCAGGGCCGGTGACTTCTGACAGGAAGCTGCCAACATACACCGCAAGGCCCTCCAGGCAGGATTCTTCATCCAGGCGGGATATGATCTCCATACAGTAAATATGGCTCGTAACCAGCAATACCGTATCCCGGATATCTGCCCTGTGCAAAAATGTCGGCAGAGAAACGATTTCATATTCTTTTCCCTGGTAAACTTTATATGTACCGTGCACAGAGGTGTCATTATCCACGATATACGCCACGTATGTATCCAGCTGCCAGGGCTCATAAAGGCGCATGACCGTCTCAAAATACCTGCCCGAGCCGAAACAGACCAGCTTTTTCGTCTTAAGTTCCTCCATCAGGCCATGGATTCCCCCTGTTTTTATACTAACCATCCACTATCCCCCATTCCGCCAGCTGATTCACAATTCTCTCCGCCTGCAATCCGCTGGCCCGGCCTGTCATATGAACCGAATCCCGGTAAACAGCAAATTCCTTTTTAAGCGCGGCTGTATATGTGTACAGATCGATGACCGAAACCCCGCATGCGGCCATAACCGATTCCGCTATCCGGTTATATAAAATGACGTCCCTGTTAAACCGCATCCAGCCGCGTGGCATATCGAATCCGCTATCCTCTACAGGTGTCGTATTCGCAAAAACGATCTGTGAAAACCGCTTCTTTGCCTCCCCGCAAATCTGAATCAGATTTTTTTCATAAGTCCCCGCGTCAGTCCGGCAGGGTTTCTGCGGGCCGCCGCGCACAATATCATGCAGGCCGCAGTTAAACAGCAAGGCCATATCCCGGCGGGGCTGCTGTTGTACCCAATCCAACATCTCATGGGACGACAACCCATTCCAGACAGGATTCGCCAGATCCGTGGAATTACTGCCGCCTTTCCGCTCATACCCGCAGTTTCTCTTTTCCAGGATCTCTTTTAGCGGAAAACCGTACTGCATGGAAATAGAATCGCCGTATACAAATATTTTTTTTCTGACATCTTTCAATTTTTATCGCCCCAGCCAATCTCAACGTTCTTTATATCTTATCACCCTGATCCGTCTCAACCGCCAGCTCGCAATACGTACAGATATTGTCGACCGCTGGATCTTCCAGAGCTTCCCGGAACCTGCGCCTCGGAGCCCCCTGCATCAGCTCATCCCAGGAACCTGCTTCAAGGATGTTCCCTATGCAGTTTTCCAGCTCCCAGTCCTGCGTACAGGCGACCACGTCGCCATTGGGCAGGATCATCCCCACCCCCGCCTTTTCATTGTCTATCCTGCTGCAGTCACGGTTGCAGCGCAGCTTCGCGCGGCCATGGAACAGCCGGTTATCATAGACAAGGCCATGCACGCTGTTTATCGGGTTTCCCGAAACAGAAATGATATGCCGGATCTCTTCATGTGTATGGGACGTCACACCCAGACAACTCGTCCACAGCCTGGCATATTTCGGCGGATGGGCAAATACATAGGCCAGTGTTTCTTTATACTCCTCCGTCATCGGGAATCTTGTGTTTCCATTGGAGTCCGGCAGGTGGACATCCAGTGTTTTCAGATTTTTGTGGTCTTTAAATTTTTTGTAGTCCTTGATGGATACGTTGTATAAAGTGGAAAAGACTCTTACCGTATAGCCCCCATCCAACGCGTACAGGATCATATCCAGACATTTCGGATTTGCAAAGGGTTCTACAAAACCGGTAAAGGAAATGATAACGTCCCTGGGGATTTTCTCTAACATCCGTATAAACACGTCCATAGTCAGATTCATGACAGGATTCTCTCTTTTCCTGTATTGCTTAATGAGAACGTCCTGCGGGCAGTATTTACAGGAGATAGGGCAGCCGATTTTTGTGGTGATCGGCGCCACGTTTTTATACTCCCCTCCGACGATCAGATCACTCACGTAATTCTGATGGGAATACATAGTGGCCATCATATTGGCGTATTCCTCCCGCTCTTCACGGATCAGTTCCGGGGATTTTCTTACTATATTTTCAATATAGAACCAGAAGTTGGCATGGCCTTCCATTACCTTGCCTTCATCCTCCTTGAATCCCTGCCCCAGGATCCTCTCAGACATCCGATAAGCAGTATGCACTAATTCCGCCACACATATAATGAAAAATTTATCTTTCTTTTCTAAATAGATTTCCGGATCCTCCACCAAAATGCCGTGGAACCTGTTCTCCACAAGATCACGGTCCATCAGATGTATGGCCGATGCCGTCAAAAGTTCATTCTCCAGTAATGTCTCCAATAAATCCCGCCCCGTGCGCCTGCATCCCCAGATGCAAAGATCTCTGTTTCCCCTGGCCTGCATGCACTCCGTTAAAAATTGTTTATAATATTTCCGTTTGACCATGTACTACCTCACGCTATTAAAAAATCCGCACCGGACAGCCAAATTCCATAAACGCCTGCACTAATATTTTTTCCAGGACAAAAACTTTCCGCTCCCCGTTTCTCGCTATCAGATTTTGTTTCCTTGATTCTTCATTCACACGATATAGCGCCGCACTGCCCGGTTTAACCTCAATGGAATATAGTTCCAGCTCAGGCTTTCGTATCAAGGATAGATGCTCTGTCCCTAATGCTTCTTTATCCGCATCGTGCTCCGCAAAATAATAAACCCCGCCCTCCAAATATAATTTTTTTAATATCATCAGCCTGTCTGCCAGCTGCCGGTCCTGTACCATCTTTGCCTGCTGCAACAAAGGGTAATCTTCCTGCCATACGGCCGCCTCCCGCCATGCACAGGTTTTCTGCCACGCAGAAACTCTGCCCTCCAACACACGCTGATACCATGCGATATATTCACCTGCATACTTCATTTTAAAAAACAAAAATGTGGCAACGGATTTTATCACCGCTTTTGCAAGTGAATTTCTCTCCTCTTCGGAAAGCAGGGGAAGGCCTATCCCTTTGTCCCATGCTTTTATTACGTCCAGATTTCCTGTATTTGTATCGTCCTGTGTAATTGCCTCTTTATGCTGGCGGTAATAGTATACAGGCGCCTTGAAATAGCCGATCCGCTCTGATTTGCTGATTAGTTCCGGAAAAGCTGCCATATCCTCGTACCAGATATTTTCAAAGCGTATGTCCCGAAAAAGTTCCCGTTTATATAGCCTGGAACAGATATGGGACGGCTGCATACAGAATTCCAACGCCTGCTCTCTTTTTATTATCGTCTGCATATAGGGAAATGTGGGGTTTACGCCCAAGACCCGAAGCTGCTCATCACAAATCATCTCATCCACGTACAGGATATCCAGTTCGTTTACTGCCATATAATCAACCAGCGTATTCAGACAATTGGGAGCCAGGGCATCATCTGAATCTACAAACAGGACGTAATCACCTTCCGCATAGTCCAGTCCGGTATTTCTCGCACTCCCCAAACCTGAATTCTCCTTGAATATATACTGAAAAACCGGATGATTTTCCACATACCTCTTACAGATCTCTTTTGAAGAATCCGTGGATCCGTCATCTATTAAAATAACCTGACAGTCAGCTATATCCTGACGTACAACAGAGCCAAGACATTCTTCCAGATATTTTTCCTGATTATAAATCGGTATAATGATACTTACCCTGCACATCAGTGTCCGTACAATTCCCTTTCATATTTGTCGATGCGGAGCGCCATCAGTTTCTGCAGCCGCTTCACCCTTTTATTTTCTTCAAGGAACATGGCAACATCCAGTTTTTCTTCCGGCCCGACCTCACATCCCCTCACAAAATCCGTACAGATCTTTTTCAGGCTTTCGGAAAGTTCTTTGTATTTCTGCGGATTCCCTTCCGGACGGTCAAAATCATATGTATATTCACCGGAAAGCAGCTGCTCTTTCGGACAGCAGTTCACATACTCCAGCCAAGTGCCGAGTCTGTTCAGGGACCAGTTTTCCTTTATGAGCAGAACCGGCACGCCAAGGGCCAGACAGGGGAGCGCTGCATGCAGTCTTGTGGTCACCACCAGTGATGCCCCCTGATACAGGCGCAGCCTTTCCGCAACAAGCCTTCTCCTCTGCCCCCATTCCAGAGCTGACAGTTTCACAGCATGGGTAAGCTCCTTTACGCCCTGTCCTGCATTCTTCCTTATAAAAACCGCCACATCCTCGGGAACATCCACAAGACAGATCTCCCCATGGTTGTTTACGCCTTGAAACGGTTCTATGGTTAATGTGAGGCATCCTGAAAAATATCCGGGAATCCCATATTTTTCCAGCAGCTCTTTTGTATTATGATCTCGGCAGCCCACCGGCCCGTTTTCAATCAGCCAGGCCGCCCCGTAGTCTTCCAGCACGAAATTTCTGGTTAACTTCTCCCCTGCCACCCTCGAATAGAAGGTATCAAAATGCATGGAAACCGGCAGCGGCTTTATGAACGGGGACGGGGGCCAGTTTAAATGGTGGTAGAGAAACCAACCGCCCAAAATCACTGCGGCCCTCTCTCCCGATTCTGTATAAAAAGCGTCCAGGTCTTCCCTGTCAACCACATAATCCGTATGCGGCAGGAACTGCTCTGCCGCATAGGACTGGATATCATCTCCCAGGTTAAAAGAATCTTCAAACACAATCAGGCCATATTTCATAAATATCTTCCCACCTCGCATAATAAGTTTATACCCAGGAAACATCGGCTATAAATATAAGCTTCCCGCATTCTCAGAGCCAATAACACATGGGCGGCTGCCACAGGATCCTGTATTCCTCAATCCGGAATTTTTCTGTTAGTTCCCTGCGAATCTCCCCTGCCAGTTTTTCAGATTCCACAGCAATGAAAACTTTATCAAAACAAACATGTTTGATCCGTTCGACTGGTTCAACGCCATACTCTTTGGGCCAATATTTCTTATAATTTTTATCCACCCACAAAACCAGTTTTCCAGACATTGTTTTTACAAGCTGCCGGTGGTAATCCGTACCGACTTTCCCCGCCCCATATAGTACAATCCGGCCTTCCCCGAGCTTTTCATAATTAAAGCAGTAATACGGAACAGGAACCTGCCCTCCCACTTCGCCGTTCCATAAACGGATGAAATCCAATAAAATCCGGGTATTTAACTGTTTGAGCAGTTTTTCTCCATCTGGCATTCTCCCAAAAGCCTGCCGCAAAATAAGATGCGACATCCCGATCTGCCGAATAAAATCCGGGCAGGGGCTGGTTACCGTTGAACCTTCATAGCATCTATAATGGTAATACACCCCTTTGCTGATATACACGGACCGGCATTTCAGCAGATACAGATGGTTAAATACAAAATCCTCCCCCCGCCTCATTGTCTCCGGCACAAGCCCCATGGCATCCAGCGCAAGTTCCTTTCGATATAACTTTGTCCATATAGAAGACAGCAAGCCCAGCCGGTCTGTACCTTTATAAATCATGGCATTTGCACGGATCTCCTTTAGCTGCTGCTCTGAATTGTACAGCCCTTCCTGGAACGCATCCGTCCTTTCCTCCCAGACGTCCCCCTCTTCCTGAATAAATCCGGAAGTTACCAAATCAGCGCCGGATGTTAATGCCAGACAAAGCATTCGCTCACACATATCGGATTCTATCCAGTCATCGCTGTCCACAAAAGAGACAAATTCTCCGGACGCATACCTTAAACCGTTTTTTCTTGCGCTTACCCTGCCCTTATTACATTGGTGCAGTACTTTGATTCGATGATTCGTCTGCTGATATTCATCACATATCGCACCGCTCTGATCTGTGGATCCATCATCGACCAGAATAATTTCAATCTGCCTGTATGTCTGGCTAAGTAAGCTGTCGATACATTGGGATAAATAGGATTCTGTATTGTAAACAGGCACTACTATACTGATCTTACAGCCACTTGCCTTTCCTTCATCTGCCATATTTAAAAAGACCTTTAATTCCTTAGCTTTTCTCAGTTGAGTCTCTGAGAAATTCTTTCAAAAAATAATTTTCATTCTGCAGAAGGTAAAAGTACCTTTTCTTTCGGGATCCCCCAAAACACCAGATTGTCCAAAACTTCTTTTTGTACAGTTTCACTTTCTATTGCGATCAGAACATAATCAAACTCCATACGCAACAGAGCATCGATCGGCTGAACCGGGTATCCTGTATCGCGAAACGCATACCAACGGTTGTCTACCCAGCCAACAACCGTTCCATGATGATTATCACATATCCAGCGGTAATACTGCTGTCCCCAGTTTCCGGCCCCATATAATACAATTCTAGAAGCAGACGGATAACTGTATGTGCGCCGCATTTGTTCATCGGACAAGCTTCGTCCTCCGCTCTTTTTCAAAGCATCAGGAATTTGCCTTATAATTTTTTCTCTCTCCCTTGACAATTTGTTGTGAATATCTTTTTGCTCAACATCATTTTTTAAGAATGGACAATATTTATCAATCAAATACAACATCGTTTTTAATGTATCTACTTCTTCGCCACATAATCCATTTTCTTTGAGAAAAATCGACCGTTCTTTCAAGGCTTCCAAAACATCCAACCGCTTAACGGAAAACGGTTTTCCCATGATACTTTCCGTATGGCGCAGATAGTAATATAAATATTGATTTGTGACAGCTATCTTGTTTGCCTGCCAAAACAATAAATAAATAATAGACTCATCTTCATGAATTCGATTTAATGGATAGCGAATGCTTTCAAATAATTCTCTTTTATAGATTTTATTCCAAACAACCGCATATCTGCTACTGTCATTCGCACTACACAACTGATGAATAGCCTGCCCGCTGTTCAGTAATTTTATATAGTATTGCGGATTCAAAGACAATTTCAAGGAGCTTTTCGCAGTACTTAGATAATCACACTGCGCAATATCACAATCATTCTTCAAGCAAATTCCCACTAAATTCTCAATAAACCGGGAATGCAAGCTATCATCCGCATCAACAAAAGAAATATATTCCCCTTTTGCAACATCCAACCCTTCATTCCTTGCGCGGGACACACCACCATGCTCTTTATGGATAACTTTTATCCTTGGATCCTTTTTAGCGTTTGCATCGCAAATCTCCCCACTACTATCCGTGGAACCGTCATCAATTAGAAGAATTTCTAGTTGTGAGTATGTTTGCGCACAAATACTGTCAATACACTGTTGCAAATAATGCTCTGCCCTGTAAACCGGCATAATTACCGAAACCAATGGTTCCATCTGTGGCATAAGCTCTCCAATCTGGCTTGTCAGCCAAAAACTAATTTACACGCAACTCCTTTTTAAAATATTCGATTGTCCGTTTTAGCCCCTCGTCAAGCATTACCGTCGGCTCCCAATGAAGTTCCTTTTGGGCCAGATCAATCCTGGGCTTCCTCTGCATAGGGTCATCCTGCGGGAGGTTTCTGTATACAATTTTAGATTTGCTCCCTGTAAGGCCGATAACCTTTTCTGCAAGCTCCAACATAGTGAATTCCTTTGGATTCCCCAGATTAACCGGTCCGGTAAACCCCTTTCTGCTGTCCATCATGCAAATCAGCCCATCAACCAGGTCATCCACATAACAAAAACTCCTTGTCTGGCTGCCATCTCCATAAATGGTAATATCCTCGCCTTTAAGCGCCTGCACGATAAAGTTAGAAACCACCCGGCCGTCATTCATACTCATATTGGGACCGTAGGTGTTAAAAATACGTACAACCTTGATATCCAGTCCATTTTGTCTATGATAATCAAAAAACAAAGTTTCGGCCGCCCTCTTTCCTTCGTCATAACAGGAACGGACACCTATGGGGTTTACATTCCCCCAATATTCTTCCGGCTGGGGATGAACCTTCGGATTCCCATATATCTCACTGGTCGATGCCTGCAGGATCCGTGCATGTACTGCATCCGCCAGGGCAAGCATATTGGAAGCTCCTATAATAGACGTTTTAAGAGTTTTAACCGGATTATACTGATAATGTACAGGACTCGCCGGACAGGCGAGATTATAGATTTGATCTACCTCCACCAATAATTCGCGGATGACATCGTGGCGAATAAACTCAAATCTATGATTATCTAACAGTTTTTCCACATTCCTTTTTGTGCCTGTGAAAAGGTTATCCGCACATATAACTTCGTTTCCCTTTTCCAAAAGTTTTTTGCATAAATGGGAACCTATAAATCCGGCCCCGCCTGTCACTAAAATTCGTTTCAATTTATTCCTCCATTATCCTTTGCCGCGTTTGATATCCCCTCATCCCTGCAAATAAACTCTCTCTTCCATTCCCTTCCGCATATATTTCCTGGATAAGCCCAGATAATACTCACTATTTACTGCGTGATATTCCACAATCTGGCTCAGTGGAATCCCCAGGTTCCCAAGCTGCTTATTTATCTTATCCCTCTCATTTTGTATAGCATTAATCCAAACCGCATCCCTATATGTATCCGCCGCTTTCTCCACAGATAAAACCAAGCAGCCCATAAGGTGCATCTTTTCTTTTAACTTATCATTATCGCAAAATATAATTTTTCCTGTAACACCGCACTGCCTCAGGTAACGCATAACCCTTATGCCATGATCCGAAAAACCCGCAATAACAATCTCATCTCTGCCTCTGCACTGCTCCGCTATCCGGGAAAAAAAGGCCTGTCTCATACAGCGGTCAGCGACATCGTATAGTTCCTGATATACCCATGGCTCCAAAGCTTCTTTTGCCCTCTCCCACCATATCTCCGCCTGGCGAAATGCATAGTTGTACCACGGTTTATTCAAACCGGCCCAATGATAAATCTCCCCCTGCCCTGTTCTGCCTGACTCACCGCACTGCCAGCGATACTCTTCGTCAGTAAATCCCACTATATGATTAAATGTCCAGTCCAATAAATGAATCCTGCCATGACAGATCCGGTTAATGACATCTTGGTCAAGCCATGGATTATCTTCATGAACCATATCAAAAAGGAACTTCTCTATCAGCTGATCCTTACGCATTAAATCAAGATTCATGAGAAGCACTCCCGTATTGATATAATCAGAAAAATCTTTAATGTTACAATTATTCATATAGCGAAACGCCAAATTGGGTTGTAAAATCAGTCCCATATCTACAACTCCTCCTACGTAGGAATCTGAAATATCAACCCGC
>DPJQ01000018.1:26583-29530 GCA_003542935.1 Lachnospiraceae bacterium
GAATCTGAAATATCAACCCGATATAAATCATTTAAATCCAGGGATACAATTAAATCACAATCCAGATAAATACATTTATCGGATTCCAGTATTTTTGCCGCTGCCAATCGATAGTACGCAGCTACAGAAATATATTTTCCACCTTCCGCCCCGGCAAAGTCACGCTCATCGACCTCATGGAATCTGATAACAAGGTTTTCCCATTCATTTTCCAGTGCCAAAAGCCGTTCCCTTGATTTCTGATCCAACTCCTTTGCGCACAATATTGTAATGATCAATTCTGTTTCTATATCTGTATATCTTCGTGCCGACCAGATGGCAACTCTTGCCTGTGATATATAATTTTTGTCCGTTGTCATCAAAACCTGTATGGCCATTACAAACCTCTCCCTTTCAACAATGCCTACAGCATCTATCTCTGCTTCTTACCCCTCTCTATGCATATAAGATACTGACAATCGAAATCAAATCATTCAAAGCGATTCCCCTGCACAGTAAACTGTCTATAATTTCATTTTCATGCAGAACACTCAAAATAATAATTTTACGTATTTTACCCATGAAATATAAATCTGTCAGTTCGTCTATGTCCATAACTTTCCGGCCTTTGTATCCATCCGGATACTCTGATGCTCTTTTATCACAAATTCCTTTGGGGACAAAATATCCGGCATGCTCTAAATCATCGCAAACAATTTCCGTAAAATCTGTGATAGCATACAGCGCATACTCATTTATTTTCTCAACACCTAAAAAATCAGCTACTGACCAGCCATTAATCGCCCTGTTCAAATATCTCAATAATATTTTTTCATGAGTCATGCATTTCTGTTCATAGGTTATACGATCAGGCGGGTGTTTACACCTTTTTATCTTCGGAAGAATATCTGTCTGCTCTTTCATTGTGAAACCACTCTCCCTTTTCCCTCAATTATGCCTGTAACACATCCCTCAAATAGGATAAAGATCTCTCTCTCAGTTCTTTTATGACACCATGGACGGATTCAAAATCGATGTTCTCATTTATATCGTCCGGTTTTATATATCCTCTGATCATCCGATTCTCTATCCCAAGAATTTCCGTCAGATCTTCCTGCCGCACTTTCCCTTCAATAGCATAAAAATATACCGGACGTTCGAAAATAATGGAAAAAATCCCAACATGATAGGAATTTGTTACGACAAAAGCGGCATGCTTGACATACCACAAAAATTCTTCAATCCCTTTATTAAAAATGTACCCCCCATCCCGGCATAACATTTTTCTTGTAATGATCCGTGTTGATGAGAAGTTATGAAGAACCGTCAATTCATATTTTCTTGCCACAGTATTTACGCACTCAATACTTTGCAAACTATCGTCTCCATACCAAACATAAAGCACATAAGGTTCTCCGTCACCCGGCAGTTCTTCCCCATAACTGTCTATCAATGCTTCGTAATCCTCTCTGACAAGCAGTAATGTTGGATCAATATTATGTACACATCCTACATGACAGCAATCGCTGAGCCCTTTTATATGGCTTTGTTCTCTAATTCCGACATGGGAAAATTGAGAGATATACTGTCGAAACAAATCTTTATTGATTTTATCCAGATCCATTCCAATACTGGCCGCGTAAGAAAATTTTATTGCCTTACTATCAAGCCCGCCAAGAAAGTATACTCCGCTTTTTGCTTCCGGAAGCGACAGATTCCAGACCTGGTCACTCCCGACGCAGTAATAATCATAACTCACGCCTTTCAGTGTATGGATCATCGGAGAAGTTACCGCGCATTTTTCTCCGATAAACGTTTTGAACTTTTTCCGCCTTTCAAGAAACAATTCAATCAGGTCGTCTTCCAAATATGTTCTGTATTCATATTCTTCCGGAACATAGTTAATGATCTCTGCTTTATATCCATCAAACCCATTTAAGATCTTACGAAGTGCATAAGCCTGTAAAACAGCCCCATAATTATCAACATAATGGAAAGTCAAAATACCTATTTTTTTCATATAATCTCCTCGTTAAGCTTTTACGAGTGGCCATGCTATATCACCGCAAAAATCTTTATTAACTGTATAGGTTTCTATTTCCGTCTTGCTAAACATTTTCAACATATCTTCCAGACGTATAAGTGCACTTTCCTTTGTCAGCTGATAACCACTCAAGTTTTTCCGAATAAAATCCCTCCATCCATCTCTTGAAATTTCAATGGACACATCCCATGTTTCCCCATTCCGTCTGATATATTTCATCGAACCATCTACAAATTGCTCGCATCGTTCCCCAGGATCAAACCATTTGCAAAATTGATACTGCCCTTTGATAACTGTCATTTCGCCGCATGACGAATAAATAATTGATTCACCCTGTTCCTTTCCCGGAAAAAATATCTTTTTTTCATCACATAAAACTCCTAAAAATGGATATTTGCATTTTTTGAATTTAGCTGGTAAATCTATTTCTTCCACTTCATTTTGACCATCCCATTTAACAATTTTTGACATATTGTCACGCGGAGACAGCCAAAATTTTTTTCCGCTTAATGCAATTCCCGAATATCTATTACCTCTATTCCCCACTTTCTCCCATTCATAGTTATGGTCATCCAAAGACAGTTTTAATACGTAATTATCCAAACATGACGCCAGATATAAAACAGAATCCTTCAAGACATAATCTTTTCGAAAATATACGTCCTTTACTTTATTATGGATCTCTGTAAGTCTCTTATAAGGTTTGTGGATATATGTGATTTTTTTATCCGAATCCATGCACATAATAGCCGGATAATTCGCCCCAATAATATATAGTTTATTTTTATATAAAAGCCCCTGCAACGCTATATTTTGAGCATTTTCTTCCAATTTATTTTTGTATTGTATCTTTTCCCAATTTTGCAAATCTTTATCTGAGATCCATATGTTTTTAGCTCTCGTTGGAAGAAATATAAGTTTATC
>DPJQ01000018.1:29792-36059 GCA_003542935.1 Lachnospiraceae bacterium
TAAGTTTATCCTCCCAAACAATAATTTGAGATGCCATTTGCTTTGATAAAATATCTCCCTCAGGAACTCCACGGTATATGCCTGTCTCACCGGTAATAATATTCTTTTTGCAGATTATATTTCTATCCCTTGCCAACGAAAATAAAGTAACACCATCTTTCACACAATCTTCAGCTATTAGAGTAATAATATTTTTTCCCTCTTGAACCATTGCCTTTCTTTCCTTAATTCGTATTATCTGCATATTGCAGCCAATTATAAACTATATCAAAATCAAAAATGCCCATATCGATCAATTGTCGAACCACCTGAAAAGCATAACTAATATTTTCAAACATAAGTATCACAAATATATTTTTTAACCTTCTCAGATCATGCGGCGGTATATATACCATTCCCTGCAAATCTACAGACTTTTTTCTACTCTCATCATTGTCACATATATATCTAACACCACAAATCTCTTTGACTTTAGGAAGATTTTCCGAAAAGCATTTCCCGATCCCCCATAGTACGACCTCTTTGTTTTTCCAATCATTTACTGCTTTACATGCCTGCGCTCTTTTTGTCTGAACCACTGCCGTACGCAACCCCTTTGATTTAAATATGGCGTCAAACTTTTTCCACTGTCCATTATCAACCGCCGTATTACAATACATCGGATTATTTTTTATCACAGACGAGACATTGGCTTCTTTGAGACAAAATTGCAAAGTATCAATATCCTCTACCAGTTCCACGCCTTTTTGTGTCTTTGCAATAAACGCCGACACCCCGTTTTTACAAAAATTCTCCATTCCCAGCTTCATCCCCCAACAATCTCCAAGGGCTAGGTCTGCGGGATGTTTTTCTCCCCGAAATTGGCAGTTATAACATTTTCTTAATTTATAGTTCTGGAATGCATACCCATAATCCGAGTCATAAAATGTTCGGATATGTTTTTGTCCATTATCCAATTCCGCATATATATAAAATGGCGTCCATCCGCATTTTTTATATCGCATAGAAAAATTGATTACTTTGGCGCAATACATTTTCTCAATATTTTCAATATATTGACGCTGAACCTCTTTATATGTGGGCCCATTACAAATCAATTCAACCGTATATAAATTTGCAATATCCGCTCTTTTCCTGTGCAAATAAAGGTTTAGAGCCCCAATATCACATCCCAGGCCAATCATCAACACACTTTTTCCATGTTTAAGTTTGTCCTCTATGATAGAAAATATGGTTTCCTTTCCGCCTGGCACGCTCTCTTTTTTGGTACTGTAAACATATTTTGATCCTTTTAACAAAGACAGTTCTTCTCTCGTTTCAATACACTTATATACCACATCTTTGAAATCCCGGGTGAAAGCAGCGCCAAATACAAAGCCAGATTTATTTTTGATAAAAGCTTCCGCTATAGCCGTAGCACCGCCTCCTGATGCCGAAGCCCTGACTTTCGCATCATTCGCATAGTATCCAGACCATGCCCGTAACCTGGTTATATCCAATCCATAGTTTTCCATGTTGTAATATCCTTCAACCACATCATCACACGATCGCTAAAGATGGATTTCCCTTGCCGGATAACCGGCAAGGGAAATCTTAAAGCACTATCAGCTTGCCACTGATAAAGTCGCTGTTGAATTATCGTCAAATGTAACGGTAATAGATGCCCCCGGGTTGCCACCCAATACGGCCGAAACAAAGGTCAACACTTTTGTAGATTCATTGTATGACCATTTTGCCGGTGATGCCAAAGTAACCGGAGCTTTCCCAACCGGTGTAATTGATACACCTGTCACTTTCGTGGCACCTGCAAGATTCGTTACTGTTACCGTATTCTGAGTTGCGCTAACTGTTGTAGCCGATAACGTCGGACTGTCAACATGTTTTGCCACTGACCAGGTCAGTTTTACGCTCGGGGCAGTCATTCCATCGGAGATTGTTTTATTATTTGTTTTTCCACTAAGTTTTACCGCTGCAGAACTCCACGTATCCAGTGGCGTCTCATCTGTATTTGTGCGAATACCGTAAACGAACTTGTTGTTTTCGGTTGTAACCGCAAAGTTATTCGGCTTTCCAACAATCTGTTCGGTTACCGATGCGCCGGAAGACGTAATTGCCGCATTTTTACTTCCAACGGACAGTGTCAGAAGAAGCGCCGGATCTGTCGCTGCCGTAAGAGCTGCATCATCCTTCACAAGGGCGATATCTTTGCCGCCTGCCGACGCTGTTACTTCTGCCCTAACAGTTATATCTGCATCTACGCTGTTCTTTCCCTCAAAATTAACTTGTACGCTGTCGGACTCATACGTTGCCGCACCCTCGGGCGTTGCATCTTGATGCGGGGCAACCGTAATGGTATTTCCATCAACCGGTGTCAGGCCTGCTGGAAGAGTCGGCGTCACTACTGTTTTTGCTGTATCATTCCCAACCCACCTATCATAATATGTCAAAGTCACATTTGTTAAACTATCCACACCATCTATCTTCAGATCAGCATCGGGCGCAGTCTTGCCAGGAACCGAAGCAATGGTACAACTGTCTACTCCTACTGTGCCAACAACAATCTCATCACCGTCCGCAAGCGTTACCGCTGTCGCACTGGTGGTATTATTGTCTGTAACACTCACTCCTGCTACCGCATTTCCAGACGGATCTTTCCATCCTTTACTATATGTCAGCCCGGTTACAGCAGTATTGCCAGGAACCGTCACTGTTATATCCTCATCCGCCTCCGTCTTGTCTGCAATCGTGAATGCTGTTACCGATGCATCCTGTGCCGGTGTTGCCGGTGTGCCCGGATGTGCGAAATACACGCCATTCGCGTTCGGTGTCACCGCCGTGTTGCCATCTGCCAGTGTACCTGCCCCCTGGATTGCACGCTCAGGGTCAACATAATAGTTGAATATGTTCGCAACCTCGGTCGTAGTCGGGAAGGTCACACTGTAAACATCCTTATCCACATGATTGAACGCCTCACCTGTACCGGTTGCCTCATTTGCCCTTGCCGGGGTACCACCGCCGCTTGCAAATACCGTCATGCTGCTGCTGACAACCATCGTCATCGCGAGAGTCCCTGCCATAAGTTTCCTCAGTTTCATACTTAAATCCTCCTATTTATTTTTGTTTTTTTATTTAACATGTTACATGTTAAACCCTGATTCCTGTCTGTTACCCCTCTACGGTCACGGTAACGGTTACCCGGAGTGTGCTGATCGTGTTCTGATCCTCATCGACCAGATGATACACGGCCACACAGTCATAAGTCCCGGCATCAAGAGGCGTCTCCAGCGCTATATCCTCCAGTCTGCTCCCCACCGGAATCACAGGCGACTTGTAAATCGCGTTTTCCTCGTCGCTGGCCAAAAACAGGTCGAAATACACGGGATTGGTATTCCCAACTGTATTTTCCACATAAGCGTCTGAAGAAACCGCGTCGCCCGCCGCAAAATACCAGTCGTAATTCATTGTCACAGTGTAATATCCGGGCTCCACAAACTCCGCTTCATCCATCTGTCCGATGATCTGTTCCACATTGTCCGGAGTAATGACCTCGTTCCGCCGTTCCTCCGGTTCACGGGATTGCTGCAGCAGATAGATGATCACACCGATCAACGCCAGGATCACAAGGACAAGAATAATGATACCGACTGTTTTCTTCCCCCCCTTCTTCTCTCCCTGGTTTTCATTTGCTGTACTCATACTGCACCTCCGAGTTCTATATCAAAGCGGCGGGAAATCTGGCCACCCCTTCAATATCTATACATGTATCAGACATTCTGAATCTTTTTACCTTTTTCAGAAGGCTCACAAGTCGTTTTTTCGCCTTCTTGCTTTCACTCATTTGAAATCCGTCTCCCGGCAGTTATTTTAATAAGATATATATACTTTAAATCTTATTTCCGCTAACCCCGCCCGGCCTCCCGGCCATACAGTTTTCTTATTAAATAAAATATATTGGTCGTCTCAGCATTACGTCTGAGACGATGCAGGCCATCCTGCTTCGCTCCCTGTTACATCATGGCGCGTACATGTTCCATGTATGCTCCTGTGCCGGTTTCCGGACACCGCAGCCAATTAAAAACTCTGCGATCCCGTTTCCGGACACCCTGCCCATGTTCACAGGGTCCTGGCATATCCAATACGCGGTTTACGGGTCTTCCCAAGATTTAAGAATCCCTTCATTCCCCGCCTCCTAATGCCGTTCTTTCTTTTTCTATGGCAGATACGTCAAAACGCTGTATCCGCCGTATCATGAACTCACCACTTAGCCCCTGCGGTAAAACCCCGGCTGTTGCCGGAATTTATCTAAACGGCTGTTCTTATGATCTGTTTTGTTCCGCCCCATTCTGATTTGGTACCGGTGGTTTATGTGTTCTTCCACCGCTATGCGGATCCTTCCGGCGCTGCCCATACAACACGCCGTCTCCCTGCCCCCGCTTTTTTACATTGCGGGCGGTATTGGTTTTTTCTTCGTCCGTATAGCCGCACGCGGAACAGTTGAACTCCCCCTCTTTTTTCACCCCCAGGGCCCCGCATACACTGCAGGTACGGCTGATATCTTTTCCCAGCACTTCCACAAGTTCCACCGACTGTTCCCTGCATTTCTGCGTCAACCGTTTCTTTATATAGCCTCTCTGCCACTGGACGATGGAATGGTTGATCCTTTTGTCTGCGCCTCCGGCCCGCGGTTTCGGGAACTTTATGATATAGACGGTTCTCGGCCGTTCTTCCCTTAAGAAGCGGTTCAACTCCTGATTGATATAACTGTGCAGCCGTTCCTCCAGGCGGCGCTTTTTATCCCGGTACTTTTTGCGTCCCGGATTGCTGCTGCGGTTCCTGTTATAGACGCTCGACTGCTCCCGCAGCCAGTCGGAATAGGCCAGCTGGTATTCGCCTAATTCCTCGCCGTACCGACGGCCCGTATCCGTCGTCAGCATGGTAAAGAATCCCATTGCCACACCGGTCTGGTTCTGGTAGTCCCCATGGCTCCGGACGGCGACATGCACCGGAACGATAAACTCCATACGGTTTTCCTGCGGATACAGCTTTACCCGTATCTGGCAGCCGTACTGATTATTATCCGTCAGCGGCACGAACACCCGCTTCCGTTTTTCCTTGATGGAAATGTAGATGCCGTGATCCGCATAGCGGTAGGCGCGTTCCGAAAGGGAAAATGTATCCGCCGTATCCGTATGCGGCTTCACATGGTATTTCCGCACCTGCCTGCACAGATACCGGTGCATTCTGTCCGTATCTGTCCGATCCGCCAGCGTCCTGTACTGCGCCTTGAGCTTCGCGGCCAGTTCCACCGGTTTCTGGTTCACCGCCGCCTCAAAGGCATTGCTGACTTTCAACAGAAAGCGGAGATAATGTTTCTCTTCCTCCGTAAAGCCCTCGTTCCTGTTCACCAGCCTGAGGAGTTTTGACTTTGTTCTTATCCACTGCCTCCGGATATCCCCCAGGGCTTCAAACACAGCCAGATAGAAATACACCGACGGCAGCCCCAGCTGCTCCCGCAGGCCGCAGGCCGTCATCTCATTTTGCACGGTGTAGCCGGGATACAGTTTGGACAGGCTGCCGATCCCGCCGTAACGGGTATATACGTAGTTTTTTACCCGCCGGTAATCTTCGGCAATATCCAAAAGCTTCTGCATATCCTCCGGGGAAACCGGAGCGCTGCTGTACTGGCGAACCGTCTTGCAGACTGTCTGTACAGGTTTTTCCTGTTTTCTTTCCCAAGAGGCTTTACTTTGTGAACGTAAGCTTTCCTGTGACATCTTTTTTCCTTATTGAACAGCCGCATCCTGGTCAGGGCCGGCTGATGCACATACGTCCTTCCGGCCGATGCCTTTCCAGGGTACAGGTAAAGCATGTTTTCTCATAAAGCATACGTTTTGAGAAGCACGCTGCTAATATAAAAGTGGGAGATTTTTTTAAAAAAAGAGGTTAAGTATATGTCTTTTTAGCCGATATGATAGTAGAACAGTTGAAAAATGGTGGCAAAAAAAAATCTCAAAACGTATACGTTTTGAGATTTTCTTTTTCTGCCGTGTATAAGCCTTGATCTGGCTGTACCATGCCATATTACGGTGTACCAGCCGCAGAGCTTCTCATTTGTAAAGTTAGCGGAGCCGGCTACGTGCACAGGCCGCCGACTTCCCTGTCTGAGATTGTGTATTGATGGCTGCCGGATAAGAATAACCTTCCGATAAAATTTTTACTTGTGAAATAGATATGTATCTTGCAATTAAAATTTGCATATGCTATAAT
>DPJQ01000235.1:0-143 GCA_003542935.1 Lachnospiraceae bacterium
GGCGAGAACTATGAGTGGACGGAAATGTACGCTACATTTGCCGAGCAGGCCGACGCGGAGGGATTCGGCGATCTGGCGGCGAAATTCCGTATGGTGGCGGATATCGAGCGTTCCCACGAGGAGCGGTACCGCGCACTGCTGAA
>DPJQ01000235.1:395-2211 GCA_003542935.1 Lachnospiraceae bacterium
GGAGCGGTACCGCGCACTGCTGAACAATGTGGAGATGCAGAAAGTTTTCGAGAAGAGCGAGATGGCCATGTGGGAGTGCAGGAATTGCGGTCATCTGGTCATGGGCGAAAAAGCGCCCCGGGTATGCCCTGTATGCGCTCATCCCCAGAGCTTCTTCCAGGTGAGGGCTGAAAACTATTGACGATGGATAAGAAAGTAAGACATACCAGGAGGAGGCAGTGCGCCTCCTTCTTGTGTTTTTTCCTGATGGCGGCATGCCTGGGTATATTCCGGCAGATGGGGAATGTGGACGAAATCTGGAATTACACCTTTGGCAATAATATGGCATCGGGGCTGGTACCCTACCGGGATTTTAATCTGCTGCAGACCCCGGCGTTTGCAGCCATTCACGGGCTGGCTTTGAACCTGTTTGGGCGGGAACTGTTGGTGACCAGGCTTTTGGGCGCGTTTCTTTTTGCCGGGATTTGTCAGCTCCTGTACCTGTTTTCCGCCCGACTGGGGGCAAAAGGTCTGGTCCGGTGGATCCTGCCCGGGACATTTCTGATCCTGTTTGACTATAATGTGTTTTTTGAATACAGCTGCCTGATCCTGTTCTGCATGCTGGCCTGTCTGTATGTGGATCTGGTGGAGGCGAAAGCCCTGGGGAAAATGTCTTTCAGCCGGAAAGAGCGGCGGTACGGACAGTGGTACGTCCAGATGGCCGTGGGATTGCTGGGCGGACTGGCTGTGATGAGCAAGCAGACCTTCGGCGGTTTCGTGGCCCTGGCTTCCTGGATTGCGGTGGTGTGGGTGAGCCGGATGCGCCGGGACGAAAAAAAGGAGACGGTGCGGCTCCTCTTTTTCCGGATGCTGGGTTCCTCGGTTCCCTGTTTTGCGGTGCTCTTTTACCTGCTCTTTACGGGAAGCTGGGGGGATTTTCTGGAGATGAGTGTATTTGGTATTTCCACTTTCACCAGCAGCCTGAATTTTGTGGAGTATGTCACTGAGAAACCGAAATACGCAGTGTACGGAGCCGTGTCGGTGGTAGTCCTGATATATGATTTTATTTACGTATACTGCCTGCGGCGGGAGACTGAGGGGAAGATGGGGGGGCTTGTGCTGTTGTACGGGATCCTGGGCTGTATCAACCTGTATCCTCTGTGCAATACCTATCATCTGTGCACGAACCTGATTCCCTTCCTGCTGCTTTTGGTTCCGCCTCTGGCATGGTTGTGCCAGTGGCTGATTCCACGGCTGATGTCACTGGCCATTGTGCTGGGGATGCTGGTCTATATATTCATATGGTATCCCGGGGATTGCCTGAAAGACGGGGTGTGGGTGACGGATATCCCCCATTTCCGGGGTATCTTTATGTATAAAAATGAGATAGACGGGTACAGAAAGGTGCTGGCCGGTATACAGGACTGGCTGGACGCAGGGTGGGAGGTGTACCTCCTGGACAACCGTGCGCCCTTCTATCTGATTCCGGTGGACAAGTACCACAAATATACAGATATGTTCCTGGTGGGGAACCTGGGATTAAAGACTCCGGCGGAATGTCTGGAGGAGACACTGGAAAAATCGGAGAACGCGGCTTATCTGGTGCCCGAGGACATGGATGGGCAGTACCAGTACCCGGAGCAGGCCATCCTGGATTTTACCCGGCGGTATCTGCTGAATAATGGGGGGCTTGGTGAGTTCATCTGCTATGAGTGGTCAAGGGAGAGAGGCGATGAGCCGCCGGTGAACTAGTGGCCGGATGGAGGAATAAAGGTTGGTGACGGGTTATGAGTGAACGGACAGAGGCTCCGGTATTGTATTTTGTGATTCCCTGTTA
>DPJQ01000235.1:2495-2719 GCA_003542935.1 Lachnospiraceae bacterium
ATTCCCTGTTACAACGAGGAGGCGGTGCTCCCGGTGACGGCGGGATCTTTTCTGGATGAGCTGGAGGAACTGGTTCAGAAGGAGAAGATCAGCGGGGACAGCCGCATTTTATACGTGGACGACGGCAGCCGGGACCGGACCTGGGAAATCCTGCGGGAGATGAGCCGTGAGGACAGCCGGGTGCTGGCCATACGCCAGAGCCGCAACCGGGGCCATCAGAACGC
>DPJQ01000235.1:3016-5458 GCA_003542935.1 Lachnospiraceae bacterium
CATCAGAACGCCCTGCTGGCGGGGCTCATGGAAGCCAGGGGAATGTGCGATATCACTGTCAGCATGGACTGCGACGGGCAGGATGACGTCCATGCCGCGGAGGCCATGGTGGATGCTTACAGGGACGGCTGTGACATCGTCTACGGTGTACGCGGCAACCGGGAGGTAGATTCGGTGTTCAAGCGCACCACGGCCCAGGGTTTCTACCGGTTTCTGGCGTGGATGGGGGCCGAGGTAGTCTACAACCATGCCGACTATCGCCTGATGAGCGCCCGGGCCCTGGAAGCCCTGGCGGCTTTTCCCGAGGTAAACCTGTATCTGCGGGGGCTGGCGCCCCTGGTGGGTTTTAAGAGCACGGTGGTGGAGTATACCCGCCGGGAACGCCAGGCGGGGGAGACCCACTATCCGCTGCGGAAAATGCTGCATCTGGCTTTTGACGGTATCACCAGCCTGAGCGTGCGGCCATTAAAGATGATCACCCGTCTGGGCCTGTTGCTGGCCCTCCTGAGCCTGGCCGGTATCGTGTGGGCCGTGGTGTGCGCCCTCACCGGGGGAACCGTGGCCGGGTGGGCCAGCCTGATGTGCATTGTCTGTTTCATGAGCGGCATCCAGCTTTTGTGCCTGGGCGTGATCGGGGAGTATATCGGAAAGATCTATATGGAAACCAAGGGACGACCCCGGTATATCATCAGCGAGAGGACGTTTGAGGGGGAGAAAAGGGAAAATGTGTGATAAACTAATACACATGTAGAAGAATTCAGACAAAAACGGTCAGAAGAAATGTTGCGCTTCCCAGCTGGTTGAATCATGAGGCTGAACATGCAGGCATCAATGTTTCCAGAGTGCTGCAGGAAGCGTTGATGAAGGTTTTGGATGTGGAGAGAACTATGTGATATATACATACAAAATATGTTGCCAATATTTAGTGCATGTTGTATAATTCTCAATACAATATTTTGTTATACCCGCGAGTACAAAACTTTTCCAGATTCATTGGCGCCCGCGGGCATATACGGGCAATAACGCTGGCAAATCAAAGTGTTCGAGAGTATAAAATGACTGACAGAAAATGAGACATCGACAGCAATGCATTTTTTGGAGCGTTCGCTGTTTGCAGGGAAGGAAAAGGAGGTAATTATGATTTCAGGTGCACAGGCATTGGTAAATGCACTGAAACGGGAAGGCGTGAAAGTATGCTTCGGTTATCCGGGCGTTGCGATCACGCCGTTTTATAATGCGCTTTATGATACAGAGGAGATCCGTCATATTCTGGTGCGGACAGAGCAGAATGCCGGACATGCCGCCAACGGGTATGCCCGGGTGACGGGCAGGCCCGGCGTCTGCATCACCACATCCGGCCCCGGTGCGACCAACCTGATCACGGCGCTGGCCACAGCCTACGCGGATAGTATCCCCATGATCGCGATCACCGGCCAGGTGTCCTCGGAGCTTTTGGGCCATGACGTATTTCAGGAGGTGGATATCACAGGAGCTGCGGAGGCATTTGTAAAATACAGTTATCTGGTCAAGAAGGCGGCGGATATTCCGCGCATTATGAAAGAGGCGTTTTATATCGCCAATTCCGGCCGCAAAGGCCCGGTGCTGATCGATGTGCCGATTGATATCCAGAATACTATGTTTGAGGATTATGAGCCGGGTGAGATCAGTATCCGGGGGTATAAGCCGACTACCGCCGGGAACCCGGTGCAGATCGCGAAGGTGCAGAAGGCCCTGGAAAAGGCAAAATATCCGCTGATCTGTGTGGGCGGCGGCGTTGTCCTGGCCCAGGCGGAGGAGGAAGTGCGCAGATATTGTGAGAAGACGGGTATCCCGGTGGTATCCACGATCATGGGTATCGGCGTCATGCCCAAATATCATCCGCTGTATTTCGGTATGCTGGGTTCCAACGGCAAACCCTATGCGAACCGGGCCGTGGAGGAGAGTGACGTGCTGGTGATCGTCGGCGCACGCGTGGCTGACCGGTCCATTACGGTGCCCAACAGTGATGAGAAGGATATTACGATCATCCACATTGATATCGACTCCGCGGAGATCGGGAAAAATATGGGCGCGACCGTTCCGCTGGTGGGTGACGCAAAATATATTTTCCGTGAATTGTACGATATGGCAGCAAAGGGTTCCCATGACGAGTGGATCGCCAAGCTGCAGAAGATCAAGACTACCTGCGTAGATCCGCGGGTATTCCACAATGAGTTTGTCAATCCCTGCGAGTTCGTGCAGACATTGAGTGACAAGATGGACGAGGACGGCGTCTATGTGGCGGACGTGGGACAGAACCAGATGTGGTCGGCAGACAATTATATTATGAAAAAAGGAAAATTCATGACCACCGGTGGCCTGGGCACCATGGGCTACTCCATCCCGGCAGCCATGGGAGCCAAGCTGGCGGATCCGTCCCGGCAGGTGGTGGCCGTGTGCGGC
>DPJQ01000235.1:5773-6124 GCA_003542935.1 Lachnospiraceae bacterium
TGCGGCGACGGTTCTTTCCAGATGAACCTGATGGAACTGGCCACGATCCAGCAGCACGATGTCCCTGTGAAGGTCGTGATCTTAAAGAACGGTTATTTGGGGCTGGTGCGGGAATACCAGCATAATGTATATGACGATCACTATATGGCCGTAAAACTGGACGGAAGCCCTGATTTCCAGAAGATCGCGGAGGCATACGGGCTCCCGTATTACTATGTGGAACGCAATGAGGATGTGGAAGCGACCGTGGAGGAATTCCTGAAGACCGAAGGTTCCGCGCTGATGGTTTGCCGTGTATATGAGTATGATCAGGTAAAGGGGTGATGGTATGAGAGGCATATATTATGTAAC
>DPJQ01000235.1:6425-6941 GCA_003542935.1 Lachnospiraceae bacterium
TATGAGAGGCATATATTATGTAACTGTGGAGAACCGCTCCGGTGTCCTGTCGAAGACGGCCGGGCTGTTTGCCAGAAGGGGATTTAACATTGACGGGCTCACGGTGGCGGAGACGGAGAATGCCGAGATATCCAATATGACGATCATATCCACCGGGGACGAGCGCACCCTGGAGCAGATCGAGAAACAGTTAAACAAAAAGGTGGATGTGATCAAGGTGCGTCGCCTGGATGAGAAAAACTGTTTTGAGCGGGAGGCCGTGCTGGTCAAGATCAATTATACCCGCGGAAACCGCCGGGAGATCATGGATGTCTGCGAGATCATGGGGGCAAAGATCGCCCATATGGGCGCCCAGCGCATGGCCGTCGAATATTTCGGACATCCGTCAGAGGTGGAGAGCCTGATCAATCATCTGAGGCCCTTCGGGATTATGGAAGTGTCCCGCACGGGTACACTGGCCATGCAGAAAGACAACTAACTTATAATTATAAAAAAGTCAACATATTTTTTTAAATA
>DPJQ01000134.1:0-9581 GCA_003542935.1 Lachnospiraceae bacterium
ACTTTTTTTATACCACATCATTCCGTTTTTCGCAGACAATATTCCTTTCGCCGCCACAAAGTGCATCCGCTCTCCCCTCCTTGCATTGGCTTTTACTTGCATGTTTTACATACAGGAACCATTTTTTTATACGCTTTCAGCTTCTTCACAGCCCAGTCATAATGGCTGGATGTAACGCTGACAAAATAGGATCCCAATGTGCTTCCTCCCACCCATGTGTACACGCCTTTAGAAAACAATTCCTCATCGGAAAAGGATTCGGCCAGCTTTACGACTCCGGTATGGGATTCCTGAAACATACGCTTTGCATCCTCCAGAGATGTGTTTTGGTGCTTTTTCCAGAATTCCACGTTCATATCCCCGTAGGTTCGCCAATTATACGGCTCCGGGATAAACGGTTTCCTGTCCCCCTTTTGATTGGCATGCACCCAGTTCAGCAAAAGCAGGTGCCATTCATGGAGATGGATCAAAACATCACGGAGATTTTTATCCCTTTTCCAGTGCGCCTCTTTCTTTTTCATATCTCCGGAGAAATCAAAAGCCGTCGTCATCTCCTGTTCCGTCAATCCGGAAATACAAGTATTCAGCTTTTCGTAATTTGCGGCCGCTGCGGTTAATAGATCTGCTCTCGTCTTTGGTCTGCCCATATTTATTTTCCTCGCTTTCCACTGTCGTGAATCAATGTCTGTAACTTAAGCCGTCATACAGCTGCCATCTGGTACAGATGACAGTGTCCCGGCTTAATAGTTACTCTTTTCTTTGCCATTTTACCATCATAATACTGACATCTCATGTCATGTTTTATTTTTTTCGTAAATCTGTTTCGCCTGTTCTGCTATGGCTTCTTTCAAACAGGACGGCGAAAGAATATCCACCTGTGTTCCAAACGACAGCAGAAAACCTGTCAGCCAGACATCCTTGGGCATTTTTGCAGAAACGATCAGATCACCGTTTGCCCGCCGCTGTACCTGTGTTCTGTCAAACTCATCATAAACACGGTAGGCCATTTCCCCGGGGAAACGAAGAATGACCGGGTCATACTCTACATCAGAAGTGTCGGTCGGTTCCGGAAACGGGCGGGGAGAAAAACTTTCATTTAAAACTTCCAAATCCAGGATACGGTTTAATTTGAATATCCGCCAGTCCTGTCTCTCTGTACAAAATGCTTTTAAATACCACGCCTTCGCTTTGTATACAAGCTTTAATGGCTGTGCGGTTCTTGTGCTTATGACCTCATTGGATCCCGCATAATGAATTTTGACACATTTATGATGGATCACTGCCGATTTCAGCAATTCAAATTTCTTATTATCCGACTCCCGATTTCCCCACCGGGAGAAATCCACTTCAAGCCAGTTCTCCGAATCCAGGTGAAACATGGCAGACAGTTTTTGCAACGTCCGGCTGCTGCCGATATTCTGTGCAGCTTGCAGGCTATGTAGGGCCGTGAGGATCTCCTGCTTTTCTTCATTCGAAAATACGGCTTTATCAAGGACAAAATCTTTCATTAAATGAATACCGCCGTTTCTGCCTGGTTCCGTGTAAACAGGGATACCCGCCCCACTCAAGGCATCTATATCTCTGTAAATCGTCCTGACCGAAACTTCAAATTTTTCTGCTAATTCCTGAGCGGTAGCCTGCCCCCGGTCCAACAAATGATATACGATTTTAAACAATCTGCTCTCCTGCATCGCTGTTTCCTCCTTCCATAATAGAGTAGCATATATTTCCTGACACTATATGTCAAGTTTTATTATACACGTTAACATTCCCGGCATCAACTTTGTCGTACCAGCATTCTTACGGACTTTGCAGTAAATGCAAAGTCCTGGGCTGAACTGTTACGCTTTGTCCCTACACACTTTATATTTCCTATTTTCGAATGCCGTATGCTATGTTATACTGGTACACGAAAACCCAATTCATCAGAAGGAGAATTACGTTATGAGAAAATACGCTGTTGCGTTGCTTTTATCCGCCCTAGTGCTGTCCCTGTCCGGCTGCGGAAAGCAAAAAGAAACTTCCGTTGACCAAAATCAAACCGAATCGCAAAGCTCGTCCATGGAGCAGGATTCATCACAAACCCAAAATGTCTCTCCGGAACAGAGTTCATCTGTCCTTTTTTCTGCCGCAGAGGAAAATAGCCCGGATTCTGCCGCTGATTCGGAAAATGCAGATGCTTCCCAAAGCGATTTTTCCGATAGATCGGCTTCTTCAAATGATGTCGCTTCTACAGAAGAAAAGTCTCAGAATGACAGCAATTTTTCTTTTTCCGACCTGAAAAATCTTCAGTTCTGTTTTTCCAGCGGCGCAGGCGGATGGGCTACGTTAATGATGATTGACGCAGACGGAAGTTTTTCCGGCGAATATACAGACAGCGACATGGGGGACACGGGCGACGGATATCCAAACGGCACTCTGTACCAGTGTATTTTTGAGGGAAACTTTACCGTTCCCGAGAAGATCGATGAGTACACATACTCTATGCAGATCGACAAAATTGACTGGGAGAAAGAAGCGGACAGCCAGGAAATAAAAGACGGTACACTATATCAGTATACTACACCCTACGGACTGGAGGATGCGAAAAATATTCTCCTGTATCTGCCCGGCACTCCGCTGGCCGAAATCCCGGAAGAATGTAAAAGCTGGATCAGTACGGCTCTTTTCGGCACGTCGGGTACAGAGCTTCCCTTTTACGTCCTGTACAATGAGAACATGCAATGCGGTTTTTCCAGCTACAGTATAGCGGAAAGCTTTGAAGAGACCCTGGCCTATATTGAGGATACGGCGGCTTCCCTTGAAGATTCCATCGAAAACGACCCGCTTACTCAGGCAGAATACAACGAAAAAACATTGGAATTATATGAATTGTGGGATTCTGCGCTGAATACTCTGTGGGATACCCTAAAACAAACGCTGGATGCTGAGACGATGAACACCCTCACCGCCGAGCAAAAAGATTGGATCACAAAAAAAGAATCGGAAGTAGAAAAGTCCGGCGCGGAATTTGAGGGCGGCTCCATGCAGCCGATGATCCAAAATAGTACAGCGGCGGAAATGACGAAGGACAGAGTTTATGAATTGAAAGAACTTTATTTGTAACTATTTAGATCCCTTGATAACTGAACTGCTGCCGGCTAAATCCGGCAGCAGTTCAATCTTCTATCCCACAGATCACTCCGCCGCCAACCACACTGTCCCCGTCATACAATACCACGGCCTGCCCCTTCGTGACAGCCCTCTGGGGCTCATCGAACCGCACATGCAGCCCGCCATCTGCTGCCTGCCAGGCTATGGCCGGCTGCTCTCTGTGGCGGTAACGTATCTTTGCCATGACCCGCATGGGTTCGGCCAGGCTGTCACAGGCAATCAGATTTACCTGTTCGGCCACCAATCCTGTATGGAACAGATCCTCGTTTCTGCCCAGCACCACCCGGTTATCATCAGGGGAAATATCCGTCACATACATCCGCTCTCCCGCCGCCAGCCTCAGTCCCCGCCGCTGGCCGATCGTGTAGTGGATGATGCCCTCGTGCTGCCCCAGCACTTTCCCCGTCCGGTCCACGAATTCTCCGGGCCGGGAAATCTCTCCCGTAACCGCCTCGATCACCTTCGCATAGTCCCCGTCCGGTACAAAGCAGATGTCCTGGCTGTCACGTTTTCCCGCATTGACAAAGTCGTTCTCCCGGGCAATCCGGCGCACTTCATCTTTGGTCAGCTCCCCCAGCGGAAGACGGATATGGGCCAGCTGTTCCTGGGTCAGCATATAGAGCACATAGGACTGGTCTTTTGACTCATCCAATCCCTTTTTCAGAAGATAACGGCCCGATAATTCCTCATATTCCACCCTCGCGTAATGCCCCGTCACAACGTAATCCATCTGCAGCTCCCGCATCCTCTGTAAGAGCTTGCCGAATTTCAGATAACCGTTGCAGTCAATACAGGGATTGGGGGTACGGCCGTGCAGGTACGCATCCACAAAACGGCCGATCACCGTCTCCTTGAAACAATCCGTAAAATTAAACACATAAAACCGCATCCCCAGCCGACGGCAGACCGCCCGGGCATCCTCCACATCATCAAGGGAGCAGCAGGCCGTCTGCCGCTCGACGCCCACATCCTCATTGTGATACAGCTTCATCGTGACACCGATGCACTCGTCCCCTGCCTGTTTAGTCAATAAAGCGGCGACGGAGCTGTCCACCCCGCCGCTCATGGCAATGATCGCTCTTTCCATCGTTTTTACCATCCTGTCAGCGTCTGCTCAGTTCCCTGGTGATCTCCTCCCAGGTCACGCCGGTCTCCACCATCAGAACCATCATATGATACAGGAAATCCGATATCTCATACTTGATCTCTTCTTTATCCGGATTCTTGGCTGCAATGACCATCTCCGTACATTCCTCGCCGCATTTCTTGAGGATCTTATCGATCCCCTTGTCAAAGAGATAATTCGTGTAAGAACCTTCCCGGGGATGCACTTTACGGTCAGCGATCACATCGTAGACACTCTGCATCACCCGCAGCGGATTCGTATCGTCGTATTCCTTTTTCACCAGATTGCGGTAGAAACAGCTCCGATTCCCCGTATGACAGGCCGCCCCCACCTGGGAAACCTTTGCCAACAATGTGTCCTGGTCACAGTCGATCTCCAGGGATTTCACATACTGGAAATGGCCGCTGGTCAGCCCCTTGACCCACAGCTCGCTCCGGCTGCGGCTCCAGTAAGTCATAAGCCCGGTCTCCAGGGTGGCCAAAAAAGCTTCCTCATTCATATAGGCCAGCATCAATACTTCATCCGTCCTGTAATCCTGCACGATGACGGGCACCAGGCCGTCGCTGCCCACCTTGAATTCCGACCAGGATATGGCACTCTCGAACACATCCATCTCAAGGCCTCTGCCCAGGCATTTCTTTTTTAACATCGCCAGATCCGTGGCCGGATCGCTGACCCAGCGTCCCGTAAGGCCCGCCGCCCACTCAGGGGAAAGCAACTCGGCCGCATCCGGCAACCCGCTGTCATCCAGCAGAATCAAGGGCAGATGCACCAATTCTGCGGCTTTTTCGGCCAACGCAGAGGGACAGAGCACCGCGGATACATGGCTCTCCAGCACATCCCTGTTATCTTCCACCTCCCTCGGCGAAAAACAACTGGCCCACAACTTCTCTTTCCCGAAACGCCTGGCCGCTTCCTCCGCCAGGGACACGTTATCCGGCCGCGAAAAATTCAGGACTGCCGTCTGACAGCCCGCATACAGGATCTTTTTCACATCCTCCAGACGGCGCACACGGCCGCCGCAGGCCACCGGCAGTTCCGACACACTACAAACACGGATCAGCTCATGGACAGCCTCCTCATGCTCCTCATCCGTCCCGGACAGGTCAAAGACCAGCAGCATATCCGCCCCGGAATGGTTATACTCTCCGCAGAGGCGCAGAAGATCCCCGTCGGCAAATGCCGTCGGATCTTTGAACCCCTTGACCGCTTTTCTGTTCTGCATATACAGGCAGGGAATCAGTTTTTTCTTCATCATCACAGACTTCCTTTCGTGGACAGGACATGGTCGATCCTGGAATCATAGCCGCAGGCCATGTCAAGCGCCTTGGCAAAGCTCTTAAACATCGCCTCAATCATATGGTGGTTATTACCCGGCGTCAACACCTTGATATGGAGATTCATCCCACAGCTATAGGAGACGGCATAGAAAAATTCCTTCACCATCTCCGTATCCATATCGCCAACCCGCTCCGCGGTAAATTCGGCCTCAAAAGAAAGGTACGGCCGTCCCGACAGATCCACGGCGCAGAGCACCAGCGTCTCGTCCATGGGCAGGATGCAGCTGCCGAAACGGCGGATACCCGTCTTCTCCCCCAGGGCCTTTTTGATCACCGTCCCCAGGACGATACCCGTATCCTCAATTGTGTGGTGGCAGTCCACCTCCAAATCACCGCTGCATTTCAGCACCAGGTCAAAAAAACCGTGGCGGGAAAAGCCCTCCAGCATATGATCAAAAAAGCCGATCCCCGTCTCTATAGAAGATTTTCCCGACCCGTCAAGTTCCAACAGCGCATTGATCTGCGTTTCTTTTGTATTTCTGACTGCTTCCGCTGTCCTGCTCATCTGTTCTATGTTCCTCCGCTTCCTGTATTCATAGATGGCTCCCTGAGCCTGTAACCGTTAACTGTTCAGTGCAGGTCGAAGCACTTCCCACGGGACGCCTTCGGTGTGCTGCTGAGACCGTAAGAAAATTTTTCTGTCTCCTCAAAGCGGACAGCGATGGAGTTGGCGTGGGCTGTCAGATGCTCTGATTGGGCAAACGTGATAATATCCTTATGAACCGGTTCCAGCGCCTCCCGGGAATAATAGATAATGCTGGATTTCTTTACAAAATCATCCACCGACAACGGTGAAAAGAACCTCGCCGTTCCGTTGGTGGGCAGCACATGGTTGGGACCGGCAAAATAATCGCCCAGAGGCTCGCAGCTGTACTCACCCAGAAAAATGGCACCGGCATTTTTGATCCTGGTCATTACCTCAAAGGGATTTTGTGTCACGATCTCCAGATGCTCGGAGGCGATGGCGTTGGCCGTCTCGACGGCCTCATCCATGGAATCCGCCACCAGCAGGTATCCGAAAGAATCCAGGGATTTCTCAATGATCTCCCGGCGGGAAAGCTTCTGCAAAAATCCGTCCACCTCGTCACTCACCTTCCGGGCCAGTTCCTCACTGGTGGTGATCAAGATCGCCGAAGCCAGTTCGTCATGCTCCGCCTGGGACAGTAGATCCGCCGCCACATAATGGGGATTGGCCGTTTCGTCGGCCAGCACCAGAATCTCACTGGGCCCCGCAATGGAATCAATATTGACATAGCCAAAGACGGCTTTCTTGGCCAGCGCCACATAAATATTTCCCGGTCCCACGATCTTGTCCACCCTGGGGATACTCTCTGTCCCGAAAGCCATGGCCGCAATGGCCTGGGCCCCACCGGTCTTGTAGATCTCGTCGGCCCCGGCTTCCCTGGCGGCCGCCAGCACCAGAGGATTCACTTTTCCCTCCGCATCACAGGGGGTAGCCATGATGATCCGCTCCACCCCGGCTACTTTGGCGGGGACAATATTCATCAGCACCGAGGACGGATAAGCCGCCTTACCCCCGGGCACATAGACCCCCACCGTGGACATCGGCGTAACCTTCTGCCCCAGCATCGTCCCCTTCGGCGTGCTGTCAAACCAGCTGTTCTGCTTCTGGCGGCTATGGTAATCCCGGATATTCTCCAGCGCCCTGCGGATGACCCGCAATAGGTTTTCGTCAACCAGCTCATAGGCCTCACGGATCTCATCCCCGGACACCCGGAAATTCTCCTTTGTCAATTCGGCATGATCAAATTTTTTCGCATAATCAAAAATTGCCTCATCGCCCCGGCTGCGCACCTCGGCAATGATCTCCGCCACCCGGTCTTCGTAATCCCCATAATTATTGGGGCTGCGTTTCAACATATTGTCAAGGATGTTTTCTCTTGTCTCTTTCGTCAATCGAACTATTCTCATGGGTTTTTCCTCTTTCCTGAATTTGCCGGCTCCGGCATTTTTGCCGTGGACAGCCGCTGTCACTCGATCACTGTCCGAAGCTGCTCGATCAATCCGGCGATCCGCTCATTTTTCATCCGCATACTGACCTGATTGACCACCATCCGCGCGGACAGCGGGCAGATCTCCTCCAGAATCTGCAGGCCGTTTTCCCGCAGCGTCGTCCCGGTCTCCACGATATCCACGATCACCTCCGAGAGCCCCACGATGGGCGCCAGCTCGATGGAGCCGTTCAGCTTAATAAACTCCACGGTCTGATGCTTCTTGTTATAGAAATAATCCTTGGCAATATTCGGATATTTGGTCGCCACACGGATAAACTGGTTGCTTGACAGAGATTTCTGTGCCGATTCCGGCCCGCAGACACACATCCGGCATTGCCCGAATTTCAGATCCAACACCTCATAAAGCTTGCGCCCCTCCTCCATGAGGGTATCGGCGCCCACGATACCTATATCCGCCGCCCCATATTCCACATAGGTGGGGACATCCGGCCCTTTGGCCAGAAAAAATCTCATTTTCAGGTCTTCATTGACAAAGATTAATTTCCGGGAACTTTTGTCCTGCATTTCCTCGCAGGTGATTCCGATCTTCTCAAACATCGCCAGGGTGGACTTTGCAAGCCGTCCTTTCCCCAGGGCAAATGTCAGATATCTGTTTTTCTCTGTTTCCATACTTCCTCCGGTTTTTAAAAGAAATATCTGCTCCGTTTTTCTTTGCGATTTCCTCATACTCTGTAACAGACACCTGCATATTTCTTTCTATACAACTGCAGTGGATTCCCTCCGCCCTCTTTTCGGCAGCCAGGGCCAGAGCATCTGCCAGCCGCTCTCTGTCGTAGACGATTATATGTTTCCGATCCGGCAGCCTCACATCGATATTCTGTCTGTCCAAAGCGTTTAAAAGATCCTCCATAACCAGGGCAAATCCGACAGCAGGCATGGCAGTACCGAAATGCTCCAGCAGATGGTCGTACCGCCCGCCCTTGACAATGGGCTCACCCACGCCATAAGTGAACCCCTGAAAAATAATTCCCGTATAATACCGGTATTTACTCAGCATACTTAGGTCAAAGGATACATATTGTTCCACCCCGTACAGCTTCAGAACCTCGTAGATCTCCTCCAGGCGGGCCACCGATGCCAGCGCCGCCGGATTATCTGTCATAGACTTCGCCCGCGCCAGGATCTCCCGACCGCCGAATAGCTGGGGAAATACCCGAAAAGCCTCCCGCAGTTTCTGCGGAAGCTCACAAGTATCGAGAAGCTCCTCCACCCCAAAATGGTTCTTGTGGGAAATGCGTTTGCGCAGCGCCAGCTCTTTCTCTTCATCAAGGCCGGCTTCATCTACCAGCGCCTTGAAATAATTGATCTCACCGATACTGAATTGGAATTCCTTCAGTCCCGCCGCCTGGAGGGCTTGTACGCCCAATGCGATCTGTTCCGCATCCGCCGCTGCGCTGCCGTCTCCCAGGCACTCCGCTCCAAGCTGGGTAGATTCATCCAAACGGCCCTGATAGCTGCTGCGGTTGATAAAGGTTTTACCTTGACAGCACAGCCGGATCGGTGTGCGCGTGTCATGGAAATACATGGACACAGCCCGGGCAATGGACGGCGTGAAATCCGGCCTAAGCGCCAGCGTGTCGCCGTTCCGGTCGAAAAATTTATACAGCTCCCGCGAGGGGATCGTGCCCACCTCACGGCTGAATACATCAAAATACTCAATGACCGGTGTCTCAATATCCTCATAGCCAAAGGTATGAAAAACCGAAGACAACCGCCCAAGCAGCATTTTTTTCTTCCGGCACTCACTGCCGTAGACATCACGCATCCCCTCCGGGGTATGAATCTCTCTTTGCAACAGAATTTCCTCCATAACAATCCATTTTTATATGATAAAGCGATAAAACTTGACTGCACTAAATCCTGATTATAGTGAATCGGCATATCTTTGTCAATCCCTGTGCTGTAGATCCAGTTTAATCCCCTCCA
>DPJQ01000134.1:9855-24007 GCA_003542935.1 Lachnospiraceae bacterium
CTAGATCCAGTTTAATCCCCTCCAAATAAGGAACCAGCACCGGCGTATTGGCCGGAAGAAAATATTCCGGATTCAGTTCTTCATATTTAAAATGTTTTCGGCCGCCCTCCTGCCCTCGTTTCCAGTAAATCATCAGTTCCTGAAAAGTCAGATAGTACAGCTCGTCCCGGTGGCTGAACAAAATCAGCATAAACGCGATACCGCCCTGTCGTTCGAACTCCCCCATAAACTGCACCTGGTGCTCATGGATATTCTGCAAAGGAAAATTGTCGGTATGGCATTCTTTTGCATCAAAACAGACCGGATAGCTCTGCACCGCGCCAATATAATCTACCGTACTCTTTTGCTCAAAATAAGCCAGCGTAATATGACGGCTCTCCTTATCTATACGGATCGGTGTGATCGGCGTGGGGATCTTCTGTATCAGGGCCAGCTTTTTTTCCCTGTAATGCTCGTTGGAACGGTTGACCATATCCTCCAGCGTCGATCCGCGCAGCCCGCGGGAATTCCATGTGGCCATCGGCTTTCCTCCAATATATCATCGCACAAACCCGATTTTATGAAATGGAAAATATCGCAGCTCAGCTTTTCCGAGAATTTCTTCCCTGGTCACAAAAGTATTCTGCCAGAAACGGGAATCCATGGAATGGTTGCGGTTATCTCCCAAGACAAAATAACTGTCCTCCGGCACCGTATAGGGGCCAAAACTTCCTTCCATCGCTTCGGGTATAAAGCTGTCCTCCAATGGTTCATCCTGTCCCTCCAGATAAACTTTACCGTCCACAATATTGATTGTATCTCCCGGCAGACCGATGATCCGCTTGATAAAAAGCTGACTCTCGTCATCCGGATAACGGAAAATGATAATATCATACCTCTCGGGATCCGCCCTTTTGTAAGCCAGACGGTTGCCGAATATCTGATCCCCTACCATGATCGTATTCTCCATGGATTCCGAAGGAATACGCGCATTAATCAGCAAAAAATTATTGATCAGCAGTACAGCCACAACCACCACAAGGACGATACGCACATACTCCCATACCTCATGAAGCAATTTAGATTTATTATCAGTTTCTTTTGCCATAAATATGTTCTCCTTTTTCGTATTATCTACCGAATCCACCCAATTTTCGTAAAAGGAAAATAGCGCAATACGGCCTTGCCCAGAATTTTGTCTTCCGCCACAAAAGTATTTTTCCAGAAACGGGAATCTTCAGAATAATTTCGATTATCTCCCAGAACAAAATAGCTGCCCTCCGGCACCGTATAGGGTCCAAAACTTCCTCGCATCACCTCCGGAATAAAGCTGTCATCCAACGGCACGGAACTGCCGTCAATATACACCTTGCCATCCACAATATTCACCGTTTCTCCCGGCAAGCCGATCACCCGCTTGATAAAAAGCTGTTTCTCATCATCGGGAAATCGGAATATGATCACATCAAAACGTTTCGGTTTCTCCTTTCGGTAAGCCAGCCTGTTTCCGAAAATGCGGTCTCCCTTTTGAACCGTATTCACCATGGATTCTGAAGGGATATATGCGTTGATCAGCAGGAAGTTATTGACCACCAGCATAACCGCTGTCACTACCAGAACAATGCGGGCGTACTCCCATATCTCACGCCGCAGGTTTACGTCAGTCATAATTTCCTTCAACATATATATGCTCTCCTTTTAACACCTTCGCAAACTGTTTTGGCAGCGGCGCCCGGACACGGCTCTCTGAAAGATAGGAAAAAGGTTCCGGACATTTGGGGAATACCACTTCTGCCGAATGGAGCAGCTGGCAGCGCAGTCCATAAAGATTTCGGAACTCCTGATTTACATTTTTATCCCCGTATTTTGGATCGCCGACGACCGGATATCCCGCCGCCGCAATCTGGCTGCGGATCTGATGAGATTTTCCGGTAATTAACCGGACACGCACCAGTGAACAGCGCCCTCCCTGCACCACAGGCTCAAATTCCGTATCCACAAAATCTGCCCCTTGACATTCCCCGTCAGTCGGTACAGCCCTGTTACCCTGCCTGTCTTTTTTCAGATACCCCTGCAGCCGGATTGATTTTATAAAACTGCCTGCAACCAGACAGAGATAATATTTATCCAGCTCCCTGTCCCGCAAAAGTTTTGACAAAAACTGCAATCCCGGCTGATCTTTACCGGCCAGCACCAGACCGCTGGTATTCCGGTCCAGGCGGTTGCAGACCGACGGTTTACAGCCGCTCCCGCCAGGATCATACTGGCCCTGATCAGCCAGATAATATAAAAGCTGATCCACCAGAGATTCATCCTGTGGGGCAGCCCGCTGAGTCAGAAGACCTTCGGGTTTATTGAGCACCACAATATGTTCATCCTCATAGAGAATGTCCGGATAACGGGAAGCCGTCAGCCGCACGGTCTCCATCCAACCGTTTATTGTCTCTTCAGCCAGAAAAAGCTGTATGTGATCCTGCTCAGCCAAAATCTCCGGCCCTGAGGCCTTTTTTCCGTTCAGCTTAATATTTTTCTTGCGAAGCATCCGGTATATCAGGCTTCTTGGCGCTTTATTTAAATACTTATTTAAATATTTATCGAGACGCTGTCCTGCATCCCTGGATGTAACTGTCAGTTCTCTCATATTACAAAGCCAGCCTCAACAGAACATGGCGCACCATCTGATTGCGATCGTAATCGGGATAGCGGGGATCCGGCGTGAAGGACAGCCCGCTCTCCAGACTACTTTTATTTTTATTCAGGGAATCCAGCCGCTCTAAAAACGGGCGGATATCCTTGAAAATTTTTACGGTCTGCTTATAGCCGTTTTGAGCCAGCAGCTTGTGGATATGCTCTTCCAATATCTCCGGTGGATTTTTCAGCCGGTCAGAGTATCCGATCACATAAGTACCGCATACCGCTGCCGCACAAATAAATTCGCTGTTGTCATAAGAAGTAATATACAGTTCATAACTCATGAGCAGATCTCCGGCATGTTGTCTGATCTGTCCGTAATCACCGTCATCCATCGGTTTTACGATACACACCATGATCAGCCCCACCAGAGATTTGCAGGCGGGCAGACAGCCCACCACTGCCACCACGGTGAGTAGGTTTTTCGTGGTATGAGTAGTCAGATAACCGGCCAGAAAAAGCGCCAGGGGCAGGGCAAACAGGCCTAAAGTGATAAAAAATCGCTTTCTGCGCTCACGGGAAATATAGCCGTAATAACCTTTCTTTTCTTTTACCGTCTGTTTCATCCATGCCTCCTCTGCCCTTTGTCCCTCTGTTCGGCCTGGCAGGGGGTCTTCCCCTGCTTTCTTTTTATTTTCCTCGGCGGTATCAGGCACTTTTCTCCAAATCCGATCAGATCCTGTCTGCCCGCCCGCACCAGAGCTTCCCGGACAAGATCATAATTTTCCGGCCTGCGATACTGCAGCAACGCCCGCTGCATAGCCTTTTCCCGGCAGTCGTTCGGTACATAGACCGGCTCCATAGTAAAGAGATTTATTCCTGTGTAATACATACAGGTAGAGACCGTCGACGGTGTGGGGTAAAAATCCTGCACCTGCTCCGGCGTGAATCCCATATCCCGCACATATTCGGCCAGCTCTACTGCCTCGCCGAGTCCGCATCCCGGATGGGAAGATATAAAATAGGGCACGGCATACTGTTCCTTGCCACACTGTTTCGTGATTTTCTGAAATTCCCGCAGAAATTCCAAATATACACTGTGTCGGGGTTTCCCCATACAGGCCAGCACCGCATCCGACACATGCTCCGGCGCAACCCGCAGCTGGCCGCTGACGTGATCCCGCACCAGTTCACGGAAAAAACTTTTGTCCCGATCCGCCAAAAGATAATCAAACCGGATACCCGAACGGACAAACACCCGCTTAACTCCGGGGACAGCTTTTAATTCCCTGAGAAGTTTTAGATAATCCCTGTGGTCTGTTCGGAGATTTTTACAGGGTTCAGGAAAAAGACACTGCTTTTTCGGGCAGACACCCTTTGTCCGCTGTTTTTCACAGGAAGGATGGCGAAAGTCCGCCGTGGGACCTCCCACATCATGGATATTTCCGCGAAACTCCTTTTCTTTAGTAAACTGTACGGCTTCCCGCAGCAGGGAGTCATGGCTCCGGATCTGCACGGTGCGGCCCTGATGATACGTCAGTGCACAAAAATTACATCCGCCAAAGCACCCGCGGTTGCTGGTCAGGCTATAACGAATCTCCTGAAACGCCGGTATACCGCCGGCTCCGTCATAAGATGGATGCCAGGCCCTCATGTAAGGCAGATCATAGACATCATCCATCTCCTGTGTGGTCAGCGGCATGGATGGCGGATTGACCACCACGTATCCCCGGCTGCCATAATCCTCCACCAACACGCGGCCGTTTATGGCATCCGTATTTTCATGCTGGATGCGAAAACTCTCTGCGTAACGCTGACGGTCCGATTGGATTTCTTCAAAACCGGGAAGCAATACCGGATCAGGTATATGCTCCAGTGTTTTTGTGCGATACACCGTGCCGCGGATAAAGGTCAGGTCCGACACCGCCAGACCGCTGTCCAGCGCCTCGGCAATCTCCACGACGGAGCGCTCCCCCATACCATAGGAAATCAGATCGGCACCGGCATCCAAAAGCACCGACCGGCGCACCTGATCTGACCAGTAATCATAATGGCCCAACCGACGAAGACTCGCCTCGATGCCCCCCAGTATGACCGGTGTGTGTTTATACGTCCGACGGATCAAATTACCGTAGACTGTGACGGCCCGGTCGGGCCTCAGTCCGGTTCGGCCGCCCGGTGAGTAGGCATCTGTCCTCCTCCGTTTTTTTGACACTGTGTAGTGATTGACCATCGAATCCATGTTTCCCGCAGACACAAGAAAAGCTAACCGGGGTTCTCCGAACACCTGTATGCTGGCCGGATCCCGCCAGTCCGGCTGAGCGATCATTCCCACCGAATAACCGTGGGCTTCCAGTACCCTGCTGATAATCGCATAGCCGAAGGAACTGTGATCTACATAAGCGTCCCCGATGATATAAACAAAATCCACTTGTTTCCATCCGCGTTCCCGCATTTCCCGGCGGGAAACAGGTAAAAACTGTGCCATAGGCCCTGTCTCCTCATTCTCAATGGTGCTCCAGACTTTTCAGTTCTGCAAGCTCCGTCCCGGTGAGACGGCGGCTCTCCCCTTCCTCAAGGGTATCGTCCAGCAGAAGGGGGCCCATGGACAGCCGTTTCAGCCCCACGACCTGCCGCCCCCGCGCCGCAAACATGCGTTTGATCTGATGATAACGCCCCTCATGAATCCGCACCAGCACTTCCTCCGGCCGCGACGCATCCGGTATCTCCAGCATCGCAGGCAGCGTGGGCGTATCGTCTCCGATATCAATCCCCTCACGGAAAGCCGTCTGATCAGCGCTTTCCACCGCTCCGTCCAGCTGTACCCGGTAAACTTTTTCCACATGGCGGCCGGGAGCCAGCAGGCAATGGGCCAGGGCTCCGTCATTGGTGACCAGTAAAAGCCCCGTCGTATTCCTGTCCAGCCTGCCCACCGGAAACAGATCCTTCCTGGTTTTACTATCGATCAGATCCAACACTGTTAAACTGCGGGGATCACGGCTGGCCGATACGACCCCTGCAGGTTTATTCAGCATAAAGTATTCATAATCATAGTAGGTCAGGTTCCTGCCGTCCAGACAGATCTGATCCGCTTCCGTATCTACTTTGGTTTCCGGCCGATTCCAAACCGTACCGTTTACCTGTACCCGTCCTTTTTTTATCAGCAATTTTACTCCAGACCGGCTCTCAATCCCGAGATCCGCCAGATATTTATCCAAACGTATCCGCATGGGCCATTCCATCCCCCGTCATACCTGTTCTCACAGCATTCGCCAGCCGGCGTCATACTTATTTTTCAACATTCCATTATGCATTTTTCCCCATCCCAGCGGAAATCCACCGGCACAGACCAGCATCCATCCGGAAGTACAGGAAGTTTTAACCGGCGCAACGGTCTCTCCTTTCAGATAACGAATCACCCGTCCGTCCTCCGGGGCAAAATTCAACACATGCGGATATTCCTCTGCCCGCAGAGCCAAAGCCAGGGCCTGGGAGGGTTCAAACCGATTCTTTTTCATTTCACCGAACAGCAGGCCTGTCCGCAGAAAACGCAGCCTGACGGATCCCATCTGCCCATCAGACAGATAGTATACGCGATTTTCCTGCAGACGCCACTGCCCCTGGCCGGTCAGAAAAGACGGTTTCTGCAGAGCCGCCAGAAAATCAGCGGCCGCCCCGGGAAGTATACCTGTGCTGTCTCCTCTTTCCCCCGTAAACTGCGGTCTATGGCCTGTACCATCACCCGAATCTTTCGGAGATTTTCGCAAAAGCGCCGCAAAATGTCCTTCTCCCTCCATACGGTGGGGAAAAATTCTCACAGCATGATGGCAAGCCCCAATACCATGAGAAAATCCCTCGTACCATCTTGTGGGAATCAATTCAAAATCGCTGCGGTTCTCCAACAGCCATTCCACCGTCCCCTCATTTTCCACAGGCGAAAACGTACACGTGGAATACAGCATGCAGCCGCCGGGTCTCAACATATCGGCGGCCTGTAAAATCAATTCCTTTTGAATGGCACTGTAATAAGAAGGCCCCCTCTCTTTCCAGTCCTCTGCCATGTCCGGCCTTCGCCGAAACATACCTTCACCGGAACAGGGAGCATCCACCAGGATCTTGTCAAAATAGCCTGGAAACCGGGTCAACAGTTTTTCGGGCTTCTCGCTGCACACCGCCATATTTGCAATACCGAAACGTTCCAGGTTGCGCAACAGCCCTTTAGCCCTGGAAGCGCTGACATCGTTGGCCAGCAAAAATCCCCTCCCCATCAACTTTGCGGCGAGTTCCGTCGCCTTACCGCCGGGAGCCGCGCAGAGATCGAGCACCCGATCCCCCGGCTCCACGGGAAGCAGGCTGGCCGGCGTCATGGCGCTGGGCTCCTGGATATAATACAGTCCGCCGTAATACCAGGGATGATGGCTGGCCTGCCCATCCGCATCACAGAAAAAACCATTGTCAACCCACGGCACAGATCTCACGGAAAAGGGCACTCTGTTTGAAAAATCATCCGGGTTAATCTTCGTCTGATTTACCCGCAAACCGGCATGGAACGGATGATCATAGGACGCCAGAAAAGCCGGGTACTCTTTCGCCCCCAGCAATTTCTGCATCATATGTAAAAAATCCTCCGGTAATCGTGTCAACGTCACTGTTCCTCCAGATCCACCGTTACGGCCTGCGCCCGATACCCCTCGGAAATGATATCCAGCTGGCGATGGAACTGCTTCAATTTTGTAATATCATGCATTTGATAGATCCGATAAAATTCATCCTGAATCTTATTGACTTCACGCTTATTAGAAATACGGTACAGATTCTCAATATTGTTCAGAATATCCTCTACCAGCTTAAGCTGGGAAATGGACGAATTCTGAGCATCCATGATTTCGCTTCGCACCGATGACATTTCCTTGTCCAATGCCAGTATGGCATTGGCAGCATTGCTAAGCCGCTCCCGAATATGTTCCGGTATGTTAGCCTTATATTTATACTGAAGGGAATGTTCGATGGTCGCCCAGAAATCCATAGCCAGGGTGCGAATCTGAATTTCTGCCCGGAGGGGCTTCGGCCCCTGCAATGTCTCAACCTGGTAGTTAACAATCATATGGTAACTCCGGTAGCCGCTGGGCTTTGTATTATGAATATAATCCTTCTCCCTGATGACTTCCATGTCGGAACGTTTGCGTACCAGCTCCACCACCTTCTCTATATCCTCCACAAACTGACAGGTGATGCGGATTCCTGCGATATCGTCAATTTCCTCTTCCATCCGGTCCAATGTGATTTTTTTCTTTTGCAGTTTATCCAGAATACTGGGCACGGCCTTGACCCGGCCGCTTACATGCTCAATCGGCGAATACAGACCCTTCTCCCTGTGTTCCCGGATTACGTGATTGAATTTCGTAGTTAACTCCCTGACAGCCAGTTCATAAGGACTTAAAATCTGTCTCCAAAGCTGTATCTCCATCCATATACCCCTTATACGAACCTGATTTAGCAGTCTGACTTAGTATAGCATACCTTTCAGGACAGCGCAAGCCGTCCCCATTTTTGTCACACCGCGCTCAAAAATAAGTATATGATCGTTTTCGGATAAATAGAACCACCTTTTTTAATCAATTTCTGCGTTTTCATATCCAAACGGTCTTTCGGCCCCTGTCCTTCTGCATCCACGCGGAAATGTATGTCTCTGTGTAAAAAGCAACTCGAAAATTGTCCCGCAATTTTCGATAAGCTTTATTCTGTTTTCCGGAAAAAAACATAGAATAAAAGAAAAACGCCATGAAAACTGTATGCTATGGTATCCTAAGCCTTATTCTGACTCTGTGTATCCTTATCATGCCCCGGGAAGCGCTGGACGGAGCCACCCAGGGACTCCTGCTCTGGTTCAATCGAGTGGTACCGGCTATGCTGCCCTGTATGATGCTGACTTCTTTCTGCATGGAAACGGGCCTGCTCCACCGCCTTCAAAACCAAAATATCGGTGCGCTGCAGCGGCTCACCGGGTTGAGTGGCGGTGGTCTTTACGCCGCTCTCCTCGGTCTGCTCTGCGGTTATCCCATGGGTGCCAAGATCACTGCTGACCTGTACAGAAAATCTCTGATTGAGAGACGGGAAGCCTGCTATCTGCTCTGTTTCTGCAACCAGCTCAGCCCTTCTTTTCTAATCGAATATGTACTTTTCGGACTTTACGCCGACACAGAATTTATTCTTCCTTTTCTGCTGGCCATGTATATGGGCATCCTGTTTACACAGATTTTTTTTCACCTGCATTTTTTGCGGACGGCGAACCAACGCAGGGCCATTCCCTTTATTCAGGCAGCTTCTGTGGAACCGGCAGTTTATCCGGCGCATAAAAAGGAGACTCCCAAAACTTTCACCCTGGGTGAAAGTCTGGATGCCTCCGTCATGAACAGCCTGGAAATCATCGCCAAAATAGGCGGCTACATGATTCTGTTTTCTGTATTTGCACAACTCTTATCCCACTTTATTACACTTTTTTCACCCTGGGATGCCGTTTTGGTGACTGTCATGGAACTGACCACAGGGCTGAATGCGCTCCGACAGTCCTTCGGTACTTCTCTCTCGGGCATCTGTCTGGCCTGTGCGCTCTGCGCTTTCGGAGGATTAAGCTCCGTCATGCAGACCGCCAGTGTATTGAAAGGAACCGACCTGTCCGTCGGCAGCTATATACGCGCTAAAATATTGCAGAGCACCGTAACGCTGCTTTTCGCCTTCTTACTCTTCAGCGTCCTCTCCTGAAGCCATCTCTGCCTCACCGGCTGCCATCTCCGGAGCCGCCTGCATAAGTGCCTGAGCCTGGGCCACCTGGGGCGCCAGCTCGCTCCTGTTTTTCTTTACCACATCATAGCAGCTTCGCAGGGAACTCATGAACAGGCTGTATTTCTCACCGGCATCGTTCAATGTAGTCTCCATGATCTGGCTGATATTGGCCAACATCTCGTCGGTATAAGCAATCGCGCCCATACGGATATTATTTGCATCTGTGGTAGCTGAATCCAGAATCGTCTGGGCTTGCATGTTGGCCTGATTGACCGTCTCATTGGCCTGGGCATAGGCTCTTTGCATAACCTCATGCTGACTGATCATTTCCTGGGCCTTGGCCTCCGCCTCAGCCAGTACCGCATCTGATTTGGACTGGGCATCAGATAAAATGGCGTCTTTGTTGCTGATAATCTTCTGATACCGTTTGATCTCGTCAGGCGTCTTCAAACGAAGCTCCCTCAGCAGCTCTTCCAGTTCTTCTTTATTCACAACGATCTTTGTCGTGGATAACGGCTGATATTTACAACTCTCTATATATTCTTCAATCTCTTCAATAATCTGTTCGATTCTGCTGCTCATATACAAATCTCCTTATTCATCTTAAAGTATTTCAGAGACAAAATTCTCCCATTCCTCCCTATATTAGCACGTTCTTTTTCAGAACACAACGCCTGATTTAGGTTTTTTGCTATTCCTCCTCCGATTCCCGGCAGGATTGTACCGCACTGTCAAGGCCGTCAGCCATATGTACCCTGGCTTTCCAGCCGAGCCGTTCCAACCTGGCAGCATCCAGCATGGCTTTGGTGGCGGCAGAATAGCCCCGCCTCTCCTCTTCTTTGGGAAGCTCAAAAACCACCTTTGTCCCGGCAATCTTTGCCAGATATCCGGCCAGTTCTTTCAAGGTAATATCCGAAAACTTATCCGCCACATTGTAAGCCTCCCCGTCTTTACCGAATAGCATGGTATAGAGTACTCCCGCCGCCGCATCCGTTACAAACGTATAGGAAAATTTCTGATTCCCCTCACTTTTCAGCACGATGTCCTCTCTTTGCGCCGCTTTCCTGATAAACTGGGCAATGGCTTTGGAATCACCGGAAAGCATCGTGGGGCCATACACACGGCTGAGCCGGGCCACAGTGAATGGAAGACCCTTAGCCTGACGGTAAGCATTGCACAATGTCTCTCCCAGACGTTTGCTCTCCGGATATCCGGCCCGCAGAGTGTTGCAGTCGATATACCCCAGATAGGCCTCGTCAAATTTTTCCACATCACCGCGGTTCTCTCCGTACACTTCCACCGAGGAGCAAAAGCAAAACTGCTTTGCCCCGTGGGAAACTCCATAGTCCAGCAGATTCCTGGTGCCAAGGACGTTGGCGGTAATCGTACCGATGGGGTCTCCGGCATATTGTATGGGATGAGTGTTGCTGGCCGCATGAATAATATAGTCTATATCCCCGCATTCCGGCAAAGGCTCATTCACATCACAGGAAACGTAGGAAAAGCAGGGCTCGTTCCAGTAGGCGGCCAAACGCTTCTCCGCCGTTTTTTCATTCCTGCTCACAGCCAGTATATGAACGGGATTCCCAGCCGCTATATTATGTTTCATCAGTATGTCTATAATGCATTTTCCGATCATGCCGGAAGCTCCGGACAGCAAAATACGCCGTCCCTCAAGCTTATCCCAGGGCAGCGGCTCCGTCGCCCGGTGCGCCAGTTCAGTCTCATAAATATTCATATATATCTCCTCAAATCAACATGCGACGTCCCGCATGGGCTATGCGCAGATCCTCTTTATGGTACAGAAAATAGAGCGTCGTCAGATTCTCCCCCAGATAGCCGATATATCGATCCGCCCTCTCGCTGCCTTTGGGATCGCTGAGTTCCTCCGTCCTTGAGAGAATCGGAAAAAGCCAGTCACAGTATGCCCGAAATACAGACCGGCGGGCAATCAGCATGTTATAATTATAAAAGTAGGAACCGGAAAAAATCGCAGGCAATGCCTCTGCGTAAGCCGGGGCCAGCTCACTCAGGGCCCGGATCATAGCCTCCCAATCCTCCTCTTTCAAATATCTCCCGTGATGTTCCAGAATGTCCGGATAATGGATCGTGGGAAACGGAAGTATCACGTCGACTTCATTAGACGAAATTTTTCCCAGATCCGCTTCCGTTACATCCAACGTACGCCGATAATGGTATAACCCCAGGTAATCGGCTGTTCCATGCTTTCCCACCCAATAAAGAGCGGAAAGCTCGCTGTAATTTTTATTTTTTTCCGAGATATTTTCTCCCATATTGTCACAGACGTCGGCGATACGCTCATCTGTCAGCGCTGCCCCCGCCTGAATGGGCTGCACCCACTCCGGCATATAATATCGTTTTTTCAGCTTTTTATCCCTGTGGAAACAGGACATATAGACCGCCAGAGAAAAAGGCACATTTCCGCTCCCGCCATAAGAACGAAGAGACGGAAACATCCCTTTCCGACTGTAATATTCTTCCATCAGCGCGGCCTCCACACCGGCATCTATACAGACATAATCCGTAAATCCCTTTTCTTCCAGGGCCGCGGTAATAACCGCGTGATGCTCCTCCGGTACGGCGATCAACACCTTGCAGGCGGTATCGTCCCATTCTTCAAGGACTTTCACGGGAATACCGTCTATCTTTGCCGGATTCCCTTTCCGGCCGCTGACCAGAAAAGCCTCTATCCGGCACCCCGTATAGAGACTTTTTACAGCATAATAGACACCTACGGCCACCATGGCTGCTCCATAGATCACCAGCCGTTCCCGCTCTTTGATGAGTAATCGTCTCTTTCCTGCCATTATTTCACCCAATCTTCCCGCTCCATATGCAAAAGAGCTTTGAAAAGCTCCAGATCATCCATGGTGGTGATCTTCACATTTTTCTCCGACCCCCTGGAAAAATAAACTCTTTCCCCCAAATGGAGCATCAAGGTATTCGCATAAACTTCCCCGTGAATGTCACGGCGCTCGGCCTCCTCATAGGCCCACAATGCCTTGCCGTAGCGGTACGCCTGGGGCGTCTGCACCCGCATAATCTCCTGACGGCCAATCCCCTCATCGCCGGATATGCCGTCCGCTGTCCGGACGATGGTCTCCTGGCAGCGCACCGCACTGAGACCGGAATCCCACCGCTGACATACACAGATTGCGTCCGTAATCACCTCACTCGGAACAAAGGGACGGATACCGTCATGAATCAGGATCACATCCCTGTCGACACAAACATCTTTCAGAGCCAGAACACCTTTGTGGATAGATTCCTGTCCGTCCTGTCCGCCGCTTGTAATCCATTTTAGCTTCGTAATCCCATACTGCCGGGCATACGCTCTCAGCACCTCATGCCAGCCGTCCAGGCATACCACAACGATTCCGTCGATATCCGGATGCCTCTCAAAATTTTCCAATGTATAAATAATCAACGGTTTTTCGTAGATATTCATAAACTGTTTGGGGATATCCTGCTCTGTCCTGCTGCCATGCCCCCCAGCCAGTATCAGCGCCACGTTCATGGGTCCATCCTCCCTGTTTCATATTTATTTGTAACCGTTCAGTACCTTCCAGTTACATTTATTTTTCCCCGGTGTTTTCATCCGGATGTTTCATCCGGTACAATGCTTTGAACATTTCCACGTCTTCCACCCGATTGATCTTTAAATTCAGATCCGAACCTTCCGAAAAATATACTTTCTCCCCCAGCCTCGTCAGCAGCGAACTGTTATCCCAGGCTCCCAGACAATTCTTTTCTCTGGCACGGGTGTGTATTTCCCACAGCATCTCAAAATCGAAGGACTGAGGCGTCTGCACCTTCATAATTTCATAACGGTTCAGGCTGTCATACCCTATATTTTTATCTGTGGAACGCATAATCGTATCCATAATATAGGTGGCAGCCACACCCATCCCTTTCTTCCGGCACATCTGGATGCTCCTGGTGATGATCCGCTCGGAAACCATCGGACGGATGGCATCGTGAATGACCACGATATCACCTTTGCCCATACGTTCCCGTAAAAGCTGCAAGCCATGATATGTAGATTCCTGGGCGTCCTCCCCACCGGGCAGAATCTCCCGCATCTTCGTAATATTAAACTGTTTCCCATAGGCCCGGATCATCTCCTGCCAGCCATCCACGCAAGTAACAATGATCTCATCAATATCCGGATGATTCTGGAAAATTTCCAGAGTATATACGATCACCGGCCTGTTATTCACATTTACAAACTGTTTGGGAATATCCATGGAAAAACGCGGGTCACGTCCACCCGCTAAGATCAATGCTGTATTCATACACGTTTTTCCTTCCTATATTAAAGTCTTTGCAGAAATACATGCTTATTTGTCTTGTAAATTTTTTCTTTTATAACGGTAAAACCCAGCGTCTCCACATAATCCATTCCGGTCTGCTTTGATGCTTCCACCGCCACAACGCCCCCATCCTGCAGAAGCCCGGAACCGGACAAGTAGATCAGTACCTCTTTCTCCAACCCTCTTTCATAGGGTGGATCCATAAAAATGCAGTCAAAAACTTCACTGCCCTCCAGCCTCCCGAGGGCAGCTTGTACACTCTCCTGCATGAGTACGGCATCTTCCTCCAGCTTCGTGAAAGCCAGATTATCTGTGATACAGGCTGCCGCCTTTCTCGACAACTCCACAAACACAGCCTTTCTGGCGCCACGGCTCAGTGCCTCGATGCCGATGGCCCCGCTGCCGCTGAACAGATCCAGAAATAC